>JAZNYA010000069.1:0-44531 GCA_045594145.1 Candidatus Stercoripulliclostridium sp.
TGCTTGCCTTTTTTAATGCAAAATGCAAAATGCAAAATGCAAAATGGGCTTCGCTCCGTTACCCTTCGCTCACAAGGAAGAATATATTTATTTAAAAATCCTTAAAGCTCACGCAGTGAGTAGTTAACGCTTGCGTAAGCAAGTAGTTATCGCCACCGATTAGGTGGTAGTTATCGCTCCCGTAAGGGAGTAGTTAACGCAAATGCGGAGCATCGCTCCGCATTTCGCTTTGGCGAAGAAAGCACGTATTAAAATAAAAAACCACCCAATAGGGTGGTCTTCGTTTATTAAGTTGTTTTGTGTTTTAGAAGTCGCTGTCGTCTTCGTCATCGTACTCTTCATCGTCTTCGTCTTCTTCGTCATAGTCGCCTACGTCTACGGTTTCAAAGTCGTCTTCGTCGTCTTCGCTATAATAATCGTCGTCTTCATCAAAGTCTTCTTCTTCGTCTTCGAGTGAAGCAAAGCTTACGAATTCGTCGTCATCGAGAATCATGTCGTCTTCAAGAAGCATATCGTCTGCTTTTTCTTCTTCCCAGTAATCATCATGGGCACTCTTTTCTTTTTCTTCTTCAAGTGCTCTTAAGCATTGTTCGCAGTACTTTTCGCCTTCGTTAACGTAGTTTTCACGGCAACGGGGGCAAAGACCTTCTTCGATATCGCTTTCATCGTCGCTATCGATAGTAACTATGCCCTTTAGCTCTTCTTTGCAAATAGAGCAGTAGTCTTCATCAATTGGGATGTAGTTCAAGTCGCAACGTGGACATTTTTTAAATTTTGCCATTTTAACTCCTTTGAATTTGATTGGGTTTTGTGTTATGACGGATACATTATATTTACAACGGATATATTTGTAAACACTTTTTTGAAAAAAAATTAAAAATTTTCTTCATTTTTTCTTTTCGTCCGAAAAAACGGACTAAATACTGTTACGAAGGCGGTAGGATTTCTCCTTAAAATTGCTACGAATTTTTCTTGCAAGGACGTAACAATATAGTTTTTTGTGTCTACGCTGGGCGTGTGGGCACGTGCTTGCGATTAGTCGTGCGGGCATAATGGCGTATGCGTGCGACTTGGTTTGTGGGCGAATTGCGTGCGTTATGCGTGCACGCATGCCACCACGGGCGTATAATTAAAGTAAAACTTCACGCGCACGCTTGCGATTTTATTATATAATATGCTATCATCAATGCGTATACTGTGAAAACTGAGAGGTTATGATGGAAAAGACCATTTTCTCGAAAAAACACGCACTAATTAAGTTTTCCGTCGTCTTATTGCTCGCTTTGTTTGCGTTCTGTTTCGCAACCATGCAAGCGGTAAGTATTCCTGCACGTGCAGAAGAGACGGACGTACAAGCGTACGAGTTTGACGTCGATACGGGAAATTACCGCCAAGGCACCTACCTAAAGGTAACCGGTGTTTATCCCCAATTCAAGCTCACCTTCAAGGACAAGAACAACGTTCTGGAAAAGGGCTTCTGGTTTGGTGTTTCGGAAACTCCCAACATTGAAGACGTAGACGTTTGGAGCAAGGCTCACAACTATGCTGTTGACGACCAAGGCAACGGCGTGGGCACCATCTTCATCGACACTGTTGCTCGTGACGAAGCAGAAGCAAACGGTGGCATATATCACAAATATATGTTCTTCGGTAGCGGACAAACTGCAGGAGCCGGCCCGGAATACTACTCGGCGGAAATGGTAGACCTTCGTCTTGACGTAAACATTTCCGACGACGTATATAAGATTGACTATTTGAGTGCAACTTATGACAACAAGGGTACGACCACCGATTATAGCTTTGATTCTATAGAGAAGCAATGGATATCTTCTCCCATCACGATGGTTGTAAAAAACAATGACGGTGAGTTTGATAACGCCAACTTCTATTATAAGCTCGATGGTAACATCGTATACGAAAACGGCATAAACGCAGGTAGCGAATTCCAACCCGTAAAGTTTGCTAAAAAGGCCATTACACAAGAAGGTAGTGCGAATTCTTTGTATCAAGGCGAAGCAATTATTCCCAATCCTGAAAGCGGAATAGTTTCTTTCGAAGGAAAAATCACGGTATACTCAACTTCCTTCGCAACCCCCGATGAACCTATCTACTATGATGCTAAAGAACTAAACTTCTATTATGACGGTGCAGCTCCCGAGTTTACCGTTCAACCCAAAGTTGCCGGTGAAGACCACCAAAAAGAATGGGCAAAGGGCGACATCGAATACGTTATAAATAACGCTCCCGTCGCTTCCGGTGCTACCTATTTCTGTGACGTATGGGTAGCAGGCGGACAAAAGGAAACCTACCAAGTACAAAAGCACGGCGATGCATATTCCTACGTAGTTTCTAACGAAGGCGTAACCAACGTACAATTCCGTGCAGTTTCCAATTCCGGCGTAGAATATTCGACCAACCAATATATTGCTCGTATAGATAAAGTTAAGCCCGTAATTGCTGTTTCCGCAATAGATAAACATGGTGCGGAAATCCGTACCGGCGGTTATGCCAGCGACGACGTAACCTTCACGGTTATTAACGAAAGCAAGCAACAACCCAACAATACCATTACTTACCAATACAGCTTGGACGGCGAAGAGTATCAAGAAATTTCAAACAACACCGGAAACTATCAATGGTCTCCTGCGGATGAAAGCATAATAGGTAAAACCTATTACTTCAAAATACTTTCTGCATCCGGTTACGAAGATAACTACGCATTTACCATTTCCGTTTTAAAGAGCAATTATTCCGTAAAGATGAAAATAGACAAACTAAACGTTAACGGAACCGGCTGGTTAAACGAAGCAGTAGGCGTAGAATTCACCATGCCCAGAGTTTTGGGAATTGCTAACGAATATGAAATTCAAGGTATGATTACCGGTGCTCCCGATACCGGCAAGGTACTACCCATCCTAAGCGAAGAAGTGGACGGAGACAGCGTAACCTATAAAGTTCAAATAGACACCAATCTTGCCAACAACAGCTATTCCTTCAAGGTAAGCGACAAGGCAAACAACCAAGCCGATACAGGTACGGTAGAACAAGACGGCGTTTCCGTAGAGAATACTTCTCTACGTACCACCCAATTAAAGCTTGACTTGGTAACCCCGAGTGCAGACGTAGTGGCAACCATTAACGGTACGGCTATCGTTCTTAGCGAAAGTGATTGGGCAAACGGAGAAGTTCTCATCACCATTACTCCTGCAGAGCTAATTTCCGGCGTAAACTGCTATCCCGTAATCGAAGGCATCGTTTCCGGCGTTGCAATGACCGAAAGAAACGGCTCCTTTACCAAGATGGTATCCGTAGGCGGAAATTATGAATTCCGTCTGGTAAGCGGTGCAGGACTATATGAACAAGTCAGCTGTCAAGTTAACATTGATACGAGAGACATTACTTTGGAAGAAGTCATAGTTTCAACCATCGATAAGCAAGGCAACGTAATCGAAGAAGACATCGATGAAAAAGATGCAAGCTTGATGATAGCAAACAACCTTAAAGTAACGTTCGTAACCAACCATAACGACTTGCCCGATAACTATTTGTCAGCAGGCGTAAGCGTAAAAGAACACTTTAACATCTATTACACCACCTTCACCGGCGATGAACCCACTCGCAATCTTAACGAATATGAAAGATTCGTAGCGGAAGAAGGACAAGACCCCTTCACCTTCATCATCAACATGCTTGAAGAAGGCGGTAACGGATATCTAAAGTATGCTTTCTATCTGGAAAGTATGGCTACCGATACCAACGGCATAAAGAGCGTAACGGACGTAGAGTTCTTCACTATCGCATACGACGTACGTGACTTCGTTATAGTAGCAAGCTATAGCGGTTTAGGCATGGACGACCAATGGGTAGGCAGTGCTCCCACCTTCACTTTGAGCTTGAGCCAAGAAACTGCAGTAGGCATTTCCGTAAAGGAATTCCAATATTCTCTTTCCGAAAATGGACAATGGACTTCTATCCCCGGCACCATAGATAACAAAGTCGACTTCGATTTCGAAGGCGTAGAAAACTACGTCGATTACGTAGACGACCTACATAGTCTAAACAGTGAAAACACTTTCCGTAGCTTTAACGGCACCATTTACTTTAGAGCAGTGAACGCAGCAGGACACACGAGCCCGCCTATTTCATGCGAAGTAAAGATGGATACTTCCACCCCAAATCCCTTGTATGCGGTAAGACAACTTTCCGGTGAAAACGTATACGACAGCACGAGCAACATTTTCACCATTTACTCCAACAAGGAAGTAGCCTATGCTCAAACCAGCGAAAATGACGGTGAAGTATTTGCTCAAAAGGCACCCATCACTTATTATTACAGAACCACGTCTTTTGATGGCGAAAGCAGAAGTGATGAACTCGAAGACACTAGCGTATGGACCAAGCTTACCAACAAGTTCACGTTTACTAACGATAGTTACTATTGGATAATTGCCGATAACGGTATGGTAAGAAGTGCTCCCTATAAAATACAAGTTAAAATCGAGAGCACGACGAAGCAAGTTCTTGGAGCAACCCTTCAAGGCGGAACCATTGGTGCAGATAAGACTATCATCGAGTATAACTGGACTCAAGATAGAGCTTCCATCCAATTTGCTATTACGTCCCAATCCGCAACGTATATTTGGTACTCACTTGATGGCGAGCCTTGGACGAAGGTAGAAGAAAGGGCTATTGAAGTTAATACGACGGGAACTACCTATCAAACCGTATCCTTCATGCCACCTTCGGAAGACGGCACTCCCATTGATGAAGAGTTTGTCATTGTAGGTAATATCAAGAAGACGGTAAAATTCAAGATTACCAATAGACACGGTTCGGAATACGTCATTGAACAAAGCGTTATCATAAGAATCGACTCGGCATCGCCTGAATTCGCAGTAGATTTAAGCACTGCAACTCAAGGTAGCATAAATGAAGAAGACCTTTCCAAGTACTTTAGTGAAACCATCCATATCCACATCACTCCCATAGCGGAAAACCCCGGTGGCGTAGAGTATACTTATAGAGTAGACGGCACGTTAAGCTTCGAAAAGATGGCAGGTGCATATATCACCACCGATGAAATTTTGGGATTTAGTGGTAATGGTATTTTGAATTTGACCATAAGAGCACAAGCAAAGGCAAGCCTAAAGACCTATGAAAAACACCTAACGCTAAAGGTAGACAAGATAGCTCCCGAGTTCAGCCTAAAGGGCGAAGTATTCAGGGACGGCCTACCTACCGGTCAAAAGATTGATTCCGGCGTATGGACCAATGCCGACGAAGTACTTGTTTCCAGAGTAGTAGAAAAGATACCTGTTTCCGGTGCAACCTATACTATCGCAGTAGGCGAAGAACCCATCAAGAATTGGGCGGAAGGCACTCCCGAATCCATCAAGGAAATTTCTAAGATTGTAGTAACCGCAACTTCCGGTTCCGGTCTTGTAGTAGAAAAGGAATTCCAAGTTAACATCGATAGGGAAGCTCCCATCATTGATGCAGGCAAGATAATCAACAATCCCGATAACTTTAACGC
This sequence comes from Candidatus Stercoripulliclostridium sp., assembly GCA_045594145.1. Lineage (GTDB taxonomy): Bacteria > Bacillota > Clostridia > Christensenellales > DTU072 > Stercoripulliclostridium_A. The sequence goes on from JAZNYA010000069.1 coordinate 5,534, forward strand.
ACCCTTCAAGTACTATATCGACCAAAAGATTACGTTTGTAGAAGCTCACCTTAAGAGTGCTATGTATAACGGATTCCCGCTTGCAAACGGACACGTTATAGCAACCAACTCCGTAGATAACTCCAATAATGGTCTCGTTCACATCGTTATAGAAGACCTTGCCGGCAACGTTGCAGAACTCAAGTTCTATATGACGATATTCGATTTAACGGTAAACAACATCCAAATTAACGAAGACCACATTAAGAGACTAGCCGAGTTTGAAACGGCATATCAAGATGCTTTGAACAGCGGTAGCTTGAGCGATTCTCGTGCCGAATACTTTAGCACGACGATAGGTAGACTTAAGGATAGACTTGCAACCTTGGAAAAAGAAGTTGCAGACTACCAAGCATACCTGACTCGCATCAACCAAAAGGTAACCTTCGACCTTGTTAGCGACTATCCCAGCATGGAAAAATACCTAGCATACTTCATTTCCGAAGACCCGCTAATCGTATATCCCAAGTGGCAACAAGAAAAGATTAGAGAAGGCGTTTACGAAACCTACTACAACAAACTCCTTGCCGCATATAGCGAACTCAATACGCATATGACGGTTGTTAGAAATCTACAAAAAGAAGTAGTAGCTCTTCCCGCAACGAACATCGTAGAAGAAGGCGACTATCAAGCAGTTATACGTGTATACAACGCATATCAATCGCTCTCTAACGACCAAAAGGCAGTATTTAAGCCTACGCTATATACCAAGCTCACCGAGCTAAAGAGAATTTGTGAAGTATACCTACTACAAGATGAAGATACCGGCATCTCCATTGATGGCGACCACCTAGTAGGCGAAAGCGTTGGTGTAGCACTCGAAGTTGTTAACTACGCAGAAAGCACCGAGCTATTCCTTAACGCTCAAAAGACCTTGTATGAAACGGTAAGCGAAGGTAACCCCCGCAAGATTATATCCATCAACAAGCTGGGACTCACGGGCTACGGCTCACAATTCGATACGGGCGAAATTACCATTACACTACCCATACCGAACGAAGGCGAAATCGACTATACCGAATACGTATACTTCGCAGTATATAGACTTTCTGCAGACGGCACGCTCTCTCCCGTTAAGAACGTAATGCGTGCACGTGATGGTAAGAGCGTATACTTCAACTCTACGCAACTTGACACTTACGTACTTGCTACCACCGCTAACGTAGTAGTAAGAGACGAGCCCGAAAAGATTTACGGCTCCGTTGCAGGAATAGAAATTGATGCAACGCTACTAACCTACATCACCTTTGCAGTAATCGCAATGTTCGTAGTATTCGTAGTAATCGTTCTCTTGGTTGCAATAAGAAGACGCAAGTTCCTACGTGCATACAACCGTGACCACAAGAACGCACTACAACGTCGTGGTATTACCAGAATACCCAAGGGCAACGCACCGCCACCTTCCAACCCTGCACGTCCTGAAGAAAGAGTTGGAGATACTAGTGCCGTATATTACTACGGAAAGAAGAGAAGAAAGAGATAATCTTCACCCGGTGTACCCCTAAAAAAAGGAGAATACTATGGCAATAGATAATAGAACTTTGGCGTACGTAAATTTTTACGCCGCAATAGGCACTCTGGAAAAATTCGTAGAGTACGATAAAGAAGCCGGAGAAATTGCAAAATCCCAAAACATCACCGTCCGTTTCCACGTTAAAGGTGGACCGGACGGCTTGGTAATATTTAAAGACGGCAAGGTTTCCGTCATCCCTTATGATAAGAGAAGAGTGGATATCCACCTTTATTGTCCCACCCCCGAAAGCTTTAACAAAGTAGTAGATGGCACCGGCATGCCCATACCCGTTAAGGGCCTTTTTAAGACGCTAAAATTCATGGGTAGCCCAACTAGTCCATTTAGTCGTTTAACGGACAAAATGAGTGCTATAATGCGTGCTAAGACTTTTGAAAGCAAGGAAGAGAGAGACCTTTGTACCATCCTTTCCTTTTATGCGATGGCATCCGGTATTTGTGAAGTAGGCAATCACGATGAAATAGCTCGTTACGCCATGAATAGAGTGCTGGACGGCAAAATCGTACTTGGAATAAAGGACGTTTGCTATGCAACCATCATAAAAGAAAACGGAGCTATGAGAGTCGTTAGAGAAGGGCTCGAAGGCGGACGTGCATTTATGACCTTTGGCGATATTGACGTAGCCAAGGGCTTAATCGACGGCGAACTTGATAGTATGGCTTGCGTCTCTAGCGGAAAGCTCGATACTCGTGGCCATATGTTGATGCTGGAAAACGTCAACAAGATACTAAACATAGTTCCCAAATATTTGCAATAGGAGAAAGAGATGACTTATAAATACCCCAAAAACGTTGAAATGATGAATAGGGCTGGCAAAGTCATCCCTAGCGGTGTATACGGACACCTAGGCCCTGCGGAAGGATGTATGATACCTTCTAACGCATATCCCTTCTTTGTTTCCAAGGCAAAGGGAAGCGAAATGTGGGACGTGGACGGCAATCGCTTTATAGATTATATGTGCGGTTATGGTCCTAACGTAGTGGGCTACTGCGACCCCGACGTAGATAATGCTGCTCTCGAGCAAATTAAAAAAGGAAACTGCACGACTCTTCCCAGTCACGTTATGGTGGAGTTTGCGGAACTTTTAACGGCAACCGTCAAAAAGGATTGGGCGTTCTTCTGTAAGAACGGCGGAGACGTAACGTCTTTTGCTATTATGATTGCCCGCTATTATACCGGCAAAAAGAAAATAATCTTCGTAAACAACTATTATCACGGAGTCGCTCCTTGGACGCAAAAACCCGACACTCCCGGAACGTTGATAGACGATTGCAAAAACTCTCTTTACGTCGATTTTAACGACCTTGAAGGGCTCAAAAAGACAATCGAAGAAAACAAGGACGATATCGCTTGCTTCATAGGAACTCCCTATATGCACGGCAACTTTGTAGACAACGTTTTGCCCGAAGAAGGATATTGGCAAGGCGTTAGAAAACTTTGTACCGATAACGGCATAATCCTAATCGTAGACGACATTAGAGCCGGCTTTAGACTTTCTCTTGCAGGAAGCGATAACTACTTTGGTTTTGAAGCCGACCTTATAACCTTCTGTAAGGCTCTTGCAAACGGCTATAACGTTTCTGCTCTTTGCGGTAAGGAATTCCTTAAGGGTGCCGCTTCCACCGTGCCCTATACCGGTTCCTATTGGATGAGTGCCGTACCTTTTGCAGCAGGTATTGCCAACATCAATAAACTTATTGCAAACGATGCTCCCACATACTTTAAAGCAATGGGCGAAAGACTAACGAACGGTCTTCTCAAGACTGCAGGGGAACTGGGCGTACCGCTAATTGTTTCCGGCCCGCCCGCATTGTTCTATTTGAGAATAAAAGACCAAGACGGTTCCTTCTTGCACCATCAAGAGTGGATTGCCGAGTGCGTAAAGCGTGGCGTATTCATCACCAACCACCATAACCACTTCATCAATCTTTCTCTCACTCCCGAGCTAGTTGATGAAACTATCGATATTTGCTCGGAAGCTATGGCGGTGTATGTTAAGAATCACCCCGAAACTTACAAGTAGACAACGTATTTTGGCGAAAACCATAGAAAAGCAAAAAAATCCTTCGGTCGTTTACTTCTAGTAAAGTCCCTTCAGTATTTTTCCACTTTCCGTCGGTTGTTCATCCAAACTCCGCTGTCTATCCGGCTGTGGTGGTATTTTGGCGACCTACTTAGGAAAGAAGAAAAACCAGCTCAGTCATTTACGGGGAGTCAAACTCCTGTCGTGAATTTTTTCCTTCGTCTTTCATCTAAAAATCGTGGTTTAATAGAGAAAAGATAGAAAGAAAATATTTCATCCAAATTCCGCTGTCTATCCGGCTGTGGTGGTGGTATTTTGGCGAAGTTTAAAAATTTCTACGGAAAAGCCAATGATAAATTTTCTAATACACACGTGTACGCACGTGCGTATTTATAAGGTATATTATGAACGAACCTATTTTGATTGTAATTTTAATGCTACTGGCAGTCGTGCTTATCGCTAATGCGATAATACTTCTTGTTGTGTTAAAAAAGAAGGCAAGCAAAGTTGAGTTTGATACCAAAGATTTGGAAGGCAAAATTTCCACCACCCTTGATTCTACTGCGAAAAACATAAAAGATAGTTTTATGATGACCAATGAAGCAACCACTAGGGCTCTCATGGGTGGTCTTAATGCAACCAACGAACAAGTTGTAAACAACGTTAAAGAACTTTCTCGCAATAACGAAACACGCCTTAAAGAAATGAAGGACGAGCTCCAAGTCGGCCTAAAGGATATGAAGGAAGAACTCTCCGGCTCTCTTAACAAAGTGCGTGAAGAAAACACTACGCAACTAGAAAAAATCCGTGGCACCGTGGATGAAAAGTTAACCAAAACTTTGGACGAAAGATTCCAAGAATCCTTCAAGAGTGTAATAGAATCTTTGGATAAAGTATACAAGAATTTGGGAGAACTAAAAACACTGGATACAGGACTTACGGAACTCACAAAGATGCTTTCGGGTACCAAAACTCGTGGAAATTGGGGAGAACTAGCCCTAGAAGGAATACTATCTGAAATACTAACGCCTTCCCAATACGAAGCTCAATCCAAAATGGGAAGAAGGGTAGGAGAAGATAAAATCGTAGACTTTGCGATAATACTTCCCGGAACAAAAGACGACAAGGTATATTTGCCCATAGACAGTAAATTCCCCGTAACCGATTTCGTAAGGATGAAAGACGCCGTGTCGGAAGGCAGAATCGAAGACTATAACATTGCAAAGAAGGCCCTTGCTGCTCGCATTAAGCACGAAGCAATAAGCATAAAGGATAAGTATATTGCTCCCCCGTACACCACGGATTTTGCAGTACTCTTTTTGCCAATTGAAAGTTTGTATGCAGAAGTGCTTTCCATTGATGGACTTTGCGAGCAAATGCAAACCAACTATAAGGTTATGATAGCAGGCCCGAGCAACATAACGGCCTTCCTTAATAGTTTAAGGCTTGGTTTCCGCACTCTCAAAATTCAAAAAGAAAGTAGAGAAGTATACAAGATTTTGGTACAATTCAAGACGCAATTCACGTCCTTCGTCGGCGACCTGGAAAAAGCCCAAGAGCAAATCGGCAGAGTTACTAGAACGCTTGACGACGCCAAGAAACGCACGGCTACCATCAAAGAAAAGCTCGACAAAACGGACAGCCTGACAATGCCCGAAGAAACACCCGTCCTTCCCCCTGTAGATTAAGAATAACGTAAAATAAAACGCCCACAACTCGTGGGCGTTAATTTTTATTGCGTACAAGATGATTTACCACTTGTTGCGAACTTTTTCTGCAAAGCCAAGAGTCTTTTCAAGGTGGATGACGGTGCCGTCGTCGAGAATACATTTACCGCTAAACCAGCCGAAAACTTGGTGGGGGAGCATACACATGACCTTTAAGTCAACGGGTGCTTGGCGGTCTATTATTGGCTCGAAGTCGAGTTCCAGTCTGCCGTCGCTGGAAGTGAAGGTCCAGGGTTCCATATATTTAATATTGTCGGTGTTGTCGCCGGGAATATTAAAGGTTACGTCTTCTAGCTTATGAGCTTTGCCATCGTAGAAGAGCATATTTTCGCTTGCGGCAGTAGTGTTGCCGAAGCCATAGCCGATGTTAAAGCCGAATTTTTTGCCATCGGGAAGTATGGTTTGCAAGCTACCCCAATACCAAGTGTTGTCATACGTCCAAACGCCACGTCCCCAGTCTAGAGTGCCGAGTGCGTCGTCAAGGTTATAAACCTTTTTGCCCAGACGGAATTCACCCTTACAGCTCAAGCAATTGATTTTAGCATTGTAGTAGAAATATTTGGGCTTATCGAAGGGGGTTGCTATAAACATACATTCTTCGGGGTTATCGGAGAGAACGAAATCGAAGGAAAGTTCTTCGCCGTTTTTACCGAAATTGGGATATTTGCCGAAAAGATGACGGGTGTTGCCGTCGTTTATGAAGCTCATTTCTACGTCGCCGTTTTTGCAAACGGAGTCGCCCTTAAGAGTGGTGTTAGGCATATGTAGATTACCCATGGGGAATAGGAAGACACTGCTCTTGGTAATTTGGTCGGGAACTTTAAAGTCGATGAAGGTAGCACTCATTGCTCCAATGTAGCCCATATCGGAGATGGTAAGGCAGATTGCGTAATCGTCGTTGCCAACGTAGTAGTAATCCCATTCCTTTAGTCTCCATTTCTTAGCCTTGACGTCGTCACGATTATATTCCAAAAGATATGATTTAGCGTATCCGGGTTCACGAATATTGCCGTTTTCATCTAGTAGTTTACCTTTTTCGATAATGCGGTTTTGCATATTAGCCTCCAAAAATTGATATTTAAATTATATCACCTATTTTATAGTATTTCAATAGGCATTTTCATTTATTTGCATCTAGACAAAAGGAGCGTTTTATTGTATAATTACGATATATCGTAATCACAGGAGAAAAATATGTCCAACTATATCATTACTTACGACGTAGGTACGACGGGAATTAAGACCTGTCTTTTTGACGTGGGCTCAACTATCGAGCTAAAAGCAAGTGCAATGGAAGGCTACAACCTTTACGTTTTGGAAAACGGCGGTGTAGAGCAAGACACTAACGAGTGGTGGAACGCAATGTGCGTAACTACCAAAAAGATATTCGCAAACTATCCCGTTGACCCCAAGGAAATACTAGGCATTTCTTTCTGCTCCCAAGCACAAGGTCTAGTTCTTGTGGATGAAGACTGCAAGCCCGTAAGAAGAGCTATGAGTTACATGGACCAACGTGCAAAGGAAGAGATAAAAAAAGGTATGGCACACGGACTACAAATAGCAGGGGCCAACGTTATTAAACTACTAAAATCCTTGTATTATACCGGAGCTGTTGCAGCATCCGTAAAAGACCCGGTATGGAAGTATAAGTGGGTAGAAGCCCATGAACCCGAAAACTTCAAGAAGGCATACAAGTGGTTGGACGTAAAGGAATTTTTGATTTCCCAATGTACCCATAAGTGCATTATGACGACAGATAGTGCGTTTGGAACGCTCATTTACGACATCCATAAGAACACTTGGTCCAAGCCGATGTGCAAAATGCTCGGCGTAGATACTCGTCACCTTGCTCCCATCATGAAGAGTACCGACTGCGTAGGATTGGTTACCGCTAAAGCTGCGGAAGAACTAGGACTTGCCGAAGGCACTAAAGTATTTGGCGGCGGTATGGACGCAGCACTAATAGGAGTAGGTGCAGGTGCAACGGAAGTGGGCGACACCCATATTTATAGCGGAACTTCCGGCTGGGTAGGCACGGTAGTAGATAAGTCTATGGTAGATACTTCTGCTATGATAGCCGCAACCGTAGGTGCAGAAAGCGGAAAGTACAACTACTTTGCAGAAATGGAAACTTCCGGCAAGTGCTTGGAATGGGTTAAGAACCATCTTGCTCTTGATGAAATCGGCATCTATCTTAAGACGACCAACGTAACCGAAAGTGAAGATATAGAAAAGAAGTACACTTCTCTTTATGACTATATGACGGAAGTATGTAACACCATCCCTGCCGGCTGTGGTGGCGTTATATTTACTCCTTGGCTACACGGCAATCGTTGTCCTTTCGAAGACCCTAACGCTAGGGGTATGTTCTTTAATATTAGCCTTGAAACCGGCAAGACCGAACTCATCCGTGCCGTATTGGAAGGCGTATGTTTCCACCAAAGATGGATGTTGGAAGCAGAAGCAAAGAAAGCCAAAGTTAGCGATGCTATTCGTTTTGTAGGCGGTGGTGCACTCTCTAACTTTACCGCTCAATTGCTTGCCGACATAACAGGCCACGTTGTAGAAGTAGTAAAAGACCCGCAAAACGTAGGTGCAGTAGGTGCTTGTGCTTGCGTAGCAGCAGGACTTGGTCTAATCGAAAGCGTTTCTAAGGTAAAAGACTACATCGAAGTAGAAAAGACCTTTACTCCCAACTTGGAAAACAAGGCTATATACGACCGCAACTTTGCTGTATTCAAGCAACTTTACAAGGCAAACAAGAAGAACTACGCATTGCTCAACAAGTAGGAAGAACTAGAAGATAAAAGGGCAAAAAAGGCGAGTGAGCGTGGCGGATTCCAACAAAAGATATTACTCAAAAAGGTAATAGAACAATGATGGTAGAAGTAGTAGCGGCACTAATTTGGGACGGGGAAAAGTTTTTGATTTGTCAACGTCCAAAAAACAAGGCGAGAGCACTTCTTTGGGAGTTCGTAGGCGGAAAGGTAGAAGCCGGCGAGAGCAAAGAAGAAGCCTTGGTGCGAGAGTGCAAGGAAGAGCTTGATATCACTTTGAGCGTAGGGAAAGAGTTTATGACGGTCACCCATGAGTATACGGACATCACCGTCAACCTAACTCTTTTTAATGCGACCATCTTGGAAGGTGAGCCCAAAAAACTTGAGCATAACGATATAAGATGGATAACGCCACAAGAAATCCCCCTTTACGAATTTTGTCCTGCCGACGTAGAAATCCTACGAAAAATCCAAAGTGAATAGTTAAAACTAACGCCCCGAATTTCGGGGCGTTTAATTTTGTTTATTATAGGTTGTCGCTTAGGTTGTCTAGGAGCTCTAGTTCGTGGAGTTCGATTAGACCTTTGTCTGCTTGGTTTGCAAGGTCGGGAGTGATGGGCAAGCGAGCAATGTGTTTGATGCCGTATTTCTTTGCGATTTCTTCAAGGTTGCTCTTTCCGAAGGGATAGTGCTTTTCTCCACACTTATCACAAACGAAGTAGGACATATTTTCAACGAGTGCTACAATGGGAATATTCATCATATTTGCCATTTTAACAGCCTTTTCTACTATCATGCCAACGAGTTCTTGGGGGCTGGTTACTATGATAATGCCGTCAAGGGGAAGACTTTGGAAGACGGTTAGCGGTACGTCGCCGGTTCCCGGGGGCATATCGACGAACATATAATCTACGTCCGACCAAACTACGTCCGACCAAAATTGTTTTACGGTGCCGGCAAGCACGGGGCCACGCCATATAACAGGGCTGGTTGCATCTTCAAGCAGAAGATTTATGCTCATTACTTTGATGCCGGTTTTGGTGACTACGGGAAGGATGTTGTTTTCATCCATTGCTTCCGCAGGTTCGGTTAGGCCAAAGGCACGGGGAATAGAAGGACCGGTGATATCGGCATCCAGTATTGCCGTTTCATATCCACGTCTTCTTGCGTTTACTGCAAGAGTGGAAGTGACTAAGGATTTACCTACGCCACCTTTTCCGCTTACAACACCATAAACCTTTTTTACGTTGGAAAGGGTATTCATGGGTGCTGCAAATTCGTTGACGGGCTTTTGTCCTTGTTGCTTAGAAGGGCAATTTAGTCCGCAAGTGCTACAATCATGTGTGCATTCGCTCATTTTATATACTCCTTATATAGTGAAAACTTTTACGCTACGGGCGGGAATTTTACCGCTTAATAGTTCGCTCTTGGTTGATGCTTGGGCGGTTAAGCAATTGAAAATTTCGCCGTCTTTATTATAGTTTATATAACTTTCTTTTACAAATATATTTTCGTCAAAACTAAAAGTTTTGGTTTCATCGGTTTTGTTAAAATAGCAAATGGCGGTCTTTCCGTTTGCTAGGGGGCGAACGAGAACGTCCACGCTACCTTTAACTATACGCTTTGCTTGTTTGCCGAGCACGTCTTGGTCTATTGCGATAAGATGCTTGTTGGCGATAATCTTAAGTACGTCGTCCGTCATCGACCTAAGGTCGTTGCCGAGAAGTAGGGGAGATGCCATCATGCACCAGAGTGCGAAATGGGCTTCGTTTTCGTTGTAGGTAAAATTACCGACGCCTACTTCCAGCATGTCGGGGTCGTTCCAGTGTCCTACGTCGGCATATTTATATAGTTCTACGTTATGCTCATATAGGTTTTTGATGGATTGCCAATTGTGGTATATATCACCGGTTGTACGCCAAAGGTTGCCGGCACTCTTTCCCCAAAGATGCGGTTCTCCGCTACCCCACTCGCAAATGGAGAATACTATGGGTTTTTCCGCAACTCCGGCTTCTTTTGCATAATCGGCAGTTGCTTGCTTAATGCATTTTCCGGCATATTGGAATTGTAGCATATCGCTTGTGGAGCGGTTGTTGATTGGGTTAAATAGGCTAATCTTATTTTTGCCCGCCTTCAAAGAAACAATCTTTTGGGTGATGTATTCTTGCCAATGGAAGATTTCCTTCGGGATGTTAATGAGATAAAGTTCTTCGTCGTTAACTTGTACGCCAAGGAGCTTTTCGTACTTGGGATAAAGTTCGTGAGTGAATACGGTAAGGACGTACTCGCCACTATCGGAAACTTCTATTTCCCACTCGATTTTGCCTTCTGCTCTATCTAGTCCGCTACAATGCTTTTTGAATCTTTGGGTACTGTTCCAACGCTTTTTGGGATACTTAGTTGTGAAAATATGAGCATTGCCATATCGAGTTCCTTCTTCTGCGGAATATAGGCGAGTGGGCTTAACTCCTTTTTCGCTAACGGCTATTCCCGCAACCAGCGGAGCATAATCGGTGAAGGGAACGTTGTGGCAGTAATCCAGCTTCCAGTACTCTACACCCCAGCTTGCAAAGGTATATGCATCTCTATATTCGTAGCCTTGTGAACCCGGGAAATGTTGGCAAGTAAGCGGGCCATTACAACTATATATACCGAGTTTTAAACCAAGGGCGTTAACTTTTTCTCCGAGAGCTTTAATGCCACTGGGGAAGGTGACGGGGTCGCTTACGAGCTCACCTTTAACGTTTCTTTCCTTTGCTTCCCAGCAGTCGTCAAGGTTGAAATAGTTGTAGCCTGCTTCAAGGAGTCCGCTCTCAACCATGGCTTTAGCCATTTCGTAAAGCATGGTTTCATCTATGTTTTCTTTGAACACGTTCCAAGAATTCCAGCCCATAGGGGGAGTCTTTGCAAGGCCGTTAACAAAGGGTGTTTGGTTATAGAGCGTGGGAATTTTCTTCTCTTTTGGTGTAACCAAACTTCTGGCATAACAAATGGGACAAGCTCCGTTTCTCTTTCTCATGTTTTACTCCTTTACGATTGTTGCGTTTATTAGCGTTATATTTTCATCAAGATTTTTGTTTAGTAATTTTAGCGGTTTTCCATGGCTTGCGAAGTATACAACTCTGCCGTTTTTCCACTCGAAATCTACTTTATATCCGCCTATAAGTCTTTGACCTTTAACCTGTCCGCAAGAAATGGTATCGGGTAGTGCGGGGAGCAGTTCAACCAAGCTACCTTCAATTTGGCAAAGTGCTTCGTTTATGCCGTGCGTAAATCCGAAGTTGCCGTCGATTTGGAATAGTTTTGGCGGATGCATATCGAACAAGTTTTTGAATATCGCCTTGCCAAGCACTCTGGATATGACGAGAGAAACCGTATCTTTTTCACGTAATCTTGCGGACAAAGCAAGAGCCCAAGCTCCGCTCCAGCCGTAGTAATACTTGACGTTAAAGATACGAGTATGCATAAGTTTTCTTACCCACTCACGTTCCGTAGGGTGTGAGTAATAACCTATGGAGCGAGCAGGGTGGAAGGCGTACAAGGGGGAGAAATGGCGGTGTCCCATTTCGGGCGTATGATAATATTCCGACCACTCGACGAGTCCATCCGGACCATTTTTAAAGGGGTAAAGGTTACTTAGAACTTCTTTTACTTTTTCGGTTAAGTCGTCCGCTTTAAAGAAATCAAGATAATCGGTAAGACTTTGCTTTACTATGCCGATTTCAAATGCCGACGCAAAGTCCAAGTAACAATGCTTGCCGTCTTTAACGAAGGTGTTTTCCGGACTGGCAGAAGGGCAAGTGACGTAGTAGCCGTCGTGGAGAACGAGATAATCTAGTATGAACTCTACGTTACCCCTTAATACTTTTGCTACTTGTTCACGGTATTCTTCCAGCTCACCATACGAAAAATGCTCGTAAAGTTCGTTCGCATACCAAGCCCCGCAAAGCGGTGCATACATGTATTGCGGATTGCCCTTTACCGGTGCCGTCTTACGCCAGATATCCGTGTTGTGATTGGAAGTGAAACCCTTTGCACCAAAATTTGTTTTTGCGGTGGATTGTCCGTGTAAGGAGAGTTCATATATCATCTCTACGTACGGAGCCAAGCACTCAACTAAGCCCACTTGAGAAGTCGGCCAATAGTTCATTTGTGAGTTGATGTTGGAAGTATAATTGCTCGACCATGGCGGACGAATATTATCGTTCCAAATACCTTGTAGGTTTAGTGCTTGACCGCCCTTTCTTGAGCCGGATATCGTAAGGTATTTTCCGTAGTTATAGAAAAGAGAAATGAGCTCCGGCGTGATTTTGCCTAACTTTGCTTTGTAGTACAAAGAGTCGGTAAATTGACCGCTATCTTTTGCGATAGTTAAAGAGTGCCTATTATATAAAGTGGAAAAATCTTTAATATGCTCTTCCTTGATTTCGTCGTAGTCGCAAGGAAGAGAATCAAGGCGATTTTCACAAAGGTCGATAGGGTAATTTAGACTGTTATACGGACAAACGTCGAAAGAAACAAATCCTGTGTCCGTCGTTGCGTAGATAGTCATTTCCTTTGCGTTAGTAACGTAGTAGCCGTCGTCATCAAAGCGTGTTTCGCCGTCGGTTTTAATTCTTGCAACAAGAGCGTAACTCATGCCGAGAAAATCGGAGTACTCAACGGGCTTTGGGACGGCACCAAGATACGAAGGCTTAACGTGGTCGGGTGCTTGGCCGGAAAGGATGATGCTTTCACCATAGGAAATGCTATAAGAAGGAAGCTTATGAATCGCCGTTATTTTTGCACAAAACGGCGTAGTAGACGTGGTCCTATAAACAAATACGTTTTTGGGGAAAGAGCAAAAAGCTTCTCTTTTGGTGGAACCGTCTTGCAAGGAAAATAGGCCGTTTTCCAAGCTTAAGCTTCTTTCATATTTTCCGTGTTTAAGCTTCCTAAACTCAATGTTTAGTTCCCCAAGCGGAAGATATCCTTCGCTATATGCTCCATCAAGTTTTTCTTCACAAAGTTTGTCTGCAAGGTGATTTTCGCCCTTGAAGATTAGTTCTCTAACTTCTTCCAGGTGCTTTAGGCTTTCTTCGTTGTCGTGCTTTTTAGGGCGACCTGACCAAAGAGAAGAGTTGTTAAAGGCGATACGCTCCTTTTTTATTCCGCCATAAACCATGGCTCCCATAAGGCCGTTACCCAAGGGGAGTGCATCAATCCATTTTTTTGCATGTCTTTTGTATCTTAATGTTTTCATACTATTTTCTGTTTATTTCTCTCATAAGTTTATCGAAGTCGTTGTGCTTAAGATAATTTTCGAGTGCGGTTGCCAGGTCTTCAAAGAGCTTTTGGAAGGAATCACGGTCTTCCGCCTTGATGTTAGAAAGTACGTAGTCGGCAAGGTTATATGCTCCGTCACGGCCTATTCCTACACGGATGCGTTTGAACTTATCGCTACCAAGGCACTCTACGATGCTCTTCATGCCGTTATGCGTGCCGGCACTACCCGATGCTCTTGCTCTAATGGAAAAGCGGTCGATATCTATGTCGTCATAGATGACTACCAAGTCGTCGGGAGTGGCTTTGTATTTTTGCAAAAGGCTCTTTACCGATTGTCCGCTCAAGTTCATATAGGTTAAGGGCTTGGCAAAAACCACCTTTTCGGAGTTGCGAGAAAAAGTGCAAGTGAGAGCTTGGCACTCTGCTTTTTTAATGCTCTTGCCCATTTTGTCTGCAAGTGCATCTATTGCTTTGAACCCCATATTATGAAAGGTGTTTTCGTATTCTTTGCCGGGATTTCCTAGTCCAACCAAAATAATCATAGTTCATCTATTTCCTTTTTTTCTTGAAGTAGTTTGTGAGAAGTGAAGCACACTCGGCTTCCAGTATACCGCCTTCTACGCCCAGGCGATGATTGAATCTTACGTCTACGGGGAGATTATATAGGCTTCCGCAACAACCGCCTTTTTTATCGTATGCCCCAAAGTATATATTCCTAAGTCTGCTGTTTATGAGTGCACCTGCACACATTGCACACGGCTCTAGGGTGACGTATATGTCGCAATCTTCCAGCCACCAATTGCCTACTTTTTTCGTTGCCTTTTCTATGGCTTCTATTTCGGCATGACGAGTCGCTTGATTTTTGCTTTCCTTTTTGTTATGGGCACGAGCAATAATTTTTCCATCCTTTACTATGACGGCACCAATAGGTACTTCGTCTATCTTTTCGGCTTTCTCGGCTTCCTTTATTGCTTGTCGCATGAACCGTATTTTGTCCATAACCGTTTTGCTATCTCCGTGTATAAATTTATTATTCCTTCGTGTTGCTTTTTTAATTCTTCCAAGTGGTCGAGTCCTATTGGATGGGTTAGGGCATCGCTTCCCACTTCTATAGTCAGACCCAGTCTTTCCGTGGAGAGCGTAAAGTAGTCCTTTATGCCACCCGTTGAGTGTGGGGTGGTTTTTAGCGTGTATCCAAGAGCATTGGCAACAAGAGTTGCTTCCGCTTTATACTTTTTGTTACGCATAAAGCCGTAATAAACTTCTTCGCCTTTGGAGTGATATGCTACCACTAGAGCATAATCGCCTTCATCCATAACCCGTTTTAGAGCGTAACTTTCTACTTCGCTAAACGGACAGGGGCCGATATAATTTTGTGGAGCAGGATAGGTGAGGTTGCTCTGCCCTTGTCCCCACTTTGCATCGCAGTTTACGTTAAGGTCCACACCACGAGCGTTGGCTTTCCACTCCGAAAAGTCGGTAGAACCGCCGTTTATCCTAAGGAGTGCAATTCTGTCTCGAAGCTTTAAGGTGAGAGCATCAAGCCCACCTAAGCAAAGCCTTACTCCGTCCGGATTTAACAAAGGGACGACGTCTACGGGATATTCGCCGGCATAGTCTTTAAACAAATCTCGCAATAGGTACGCAGTAACGTATTCCCTTGCGTGAATGCCACCCACGAGTAGCACTCCGCCTTTTTTGCGTTCGCCTTTGTGAATTAGGTGTATAGGCTCGCCGAGCGTAGAGTAGCCTATGATGGATGCGTTTCCGCCGACTAGTTCCAAACTACTAAAAAATTCATTTACTTGCATATTAAAGAATATGCATTAGTGTGTTATTTATGGTAGTTGGTTTTGTTTATTATGGTAGTTGCACGGTATAGTTGTTCGCTTAGTATTACTCGCATTAGTTGGTGCGGATAGGTGACTCTGCCGAAGCTTATTAGCTTGTCCGCACGTTTTCTAACGGCATCGCTAACGCCCCTGGAACCACCTATTACGAAGGTGAATTCGCTGTTTCCCTTCGTGCTTTCTCTTTCTATTAAGCTGGCAAGGTCTTCGCTTTTTATCAATTCTCCGTCTATTGCAAGCAGTACGCAGTAGCCTTTAATCTTTTTTAGAATACCGCTTTCTTCTTGCTTTTGTAGTCTTTCAGCGTTGCCTTCATCTACGCCTTCAGGACACTCTATTATCGTTAAGGTCGCATATTTGGAAGTGCGTTTGACGTATTCGTTTATGGCGTCCACCCAAAATTTTTCCTTCAGCTTGCCTACGGCAACTATGTTAAGTTTAATCATCTTAGTAGCCCCCAAAAGAAAGTAAAAGCGGTAACTGCAAGAGCGGAAACAAAGGCAACTATAAGTAGCGTATAATCGCTAAGCTTTGGTTTGCTTAGGGGAAGTTGCTTTGCTTTGTCACCATTGGCGTAATATATCGGCATACCGTTTTTATCATAGGAAGGAATACCATAAACGTGGAATATGGTTTCTTCAATATCGTTTTTAGGTTCACTAAACTCAGCTTTTTTGTTTATTTTCATGTAAGAGTTAAGGAGCAAGACAAGTAGTACTCCGCTTACGGCACTGGCAAGGACAAGGGTGAGCACGTTGCTGTATATGAAGTTTTCTATCGTACTAAAGATGCCAAGAGATATGCCTTTTTGGTCAAAGTAACTACCCATTGTTATGAAGAAGTTGTTCATAAAGTGGACTATCATTCCGGGGATGATGGAGCCACCCTTTACCGCCATAAATCCGATTATCACACCTGCAAGAGCGGTAGGTCCAAGTTGCGGTGCATTTTGGTGGCAAGCCCCGAAGAATAGGCCAAGACATATTACTTTTACAACGTCGCTCTTTACGTCTTCGAGAGTGGCAAGAAGAATGCCACGGTCGGTTATTTCTTCAAAGATAGCGGGGAGTAAGCAACCGGTAATTACTTCCAGTACGAGTACTTCCGGCGACGTAAACAAGGTGCCACCGCCGGTAACGTAGGTAAAACCGAACGTCGTCATCAAAGCATACCAAACATAGCTTATACCGACGTTTACTCCGTAAGTGCAGATGCCTACGGGAATAGCAATAAGGTAGCTTAGGGGGTGGGTTTTGGTCTTAATGCGGACGTCCTTTAAGAAATCGCCGTCTTTTATGGTTGCTTTATAAAGAAGGAAGGGAAGGAGACCAAGGAACAATCCTTGCATGATGAAACTAAACAACCATCCGGAAACGTTGTCGCTAAGCGGAAGCAAGGATGCAATTATTCTCATAATTTGCAACCCGGTTACGCTAAATAAAATTATGCCGGAAAGCTTAAAAGTTTTACTCATAACAGTCCTTCTACTCCTTCAAGATTTTGGATTATTATAGGAAGCACGGCGTTAAATACGCTCATTACGATAAGGAAGGCAAAAAATCCGATGGTGACAAAAGATAGTTTTGTCTTCTCCACGCCGTGATATTCCGGGCTAAGTTTTTTGGAGAATACTCTAAAAGGATTCCCGCTAATTTTAAGATTATCCTTCGCACAAGTTTTGTTAAAGGCCATAAACGAAGGAATTAATATCAAAGCACCAACTATGCACATTGCAACCAAAATTAAAACGTTGGTTGCATTTAGGTTAACGAGCGAATTGTATGCGGGAATGACGTCGCCTATGAATAGTGCGATGATGTTGTTTAGCACGTGGATTGCAACGGCGTACCATATACTTCCGGTAAGGGAAACCGTCATGGCGAGCAAGAAACCCAATACGAATTGGTGGGCTAGTTGTGCAAGATTAAAGTGTGAAAGTGCAAATATTAGAGCGGAAATGAGAGACGCTTTCCAAACTCCGTGTTTTTCATAAGCAGAGAGTATTGCTCCACGGTAAAGACCTTCTTCCGCAAGGGGTGCTAGAACGGCTACCGTAAGGACTGCAAGGATGGCGTTTAGCGGAGTGTCGGTTGCAGGAAGCGTTACGCTTGGGGAAAGACCGAATAGTCCGAAGAAGCGGTTTAACAAAACAGCAAGGATGGTGTTTTGCAAAAATGCTCCAATGGTAATTGGTATAACCAAAAGAAGACCAATCGGCTTAACTTTGCTTTTTACGGGGACTACTGCAAGATAATCTATATTGCGGAATTTCAGGTACAATAGGGGTACGAGAAGGTATGCAATTTGAGTGACGGCATAATTTAATAGGACTTTGGCGTTTCCTTCGGGTAGTTCGAGAACGAAAAAAGATGGGATGAGAGCGACGAAAAGACTGACGCAAAATATTATTACGCCTTCACGCTCGTCATAATTGAGTTTTATTTCTTCCTTTCTCATTATTTTGTCGTCACCGTTTCAGCTAATCCTTGTTGCGTAGCAACAAAGTATTCGTAGTCTTTGTTAATGGTCGCTCCGCTATCGCTAAGCAGATTTAGCGTGGTATCGTGAGCGAGTTCATAGGTGTTGTTTTGTTCGCTCAAGTGGCCTAGAATAAACTTTTTCGTGCCGGAGTCTAATAATTCTCTAATGGCTTCTGCACAACTTACGTTGGAAAGGTGTCCACGGTCGGAAAGTATTCTTTCTTTAAGGTGCCTGGGATAAGGGCCGTTAAGGAGCAGGTTTACGTCGTGATTGGACTCTATTAGTACAAGGTCGCTTCCCTTTATGCTGCTTCTTACAGACGGGCTAAAATAACCTAGGTCGGTGGCGTAAGTGAATTTGCTATCGCCGTCCAGAAGGGAGTAGCCTACCGGATAAACGGCATCGTGAGAAGTGCGGAAGGGGCGAATTTCCATGCCGAGAAGAGTAAACGGAGTGACGTCTTCAAAGTAATATCCGCCTTTTAGTCCGGTTTTGCGTTTTAGGGCAGACATTGTGACTGCGTTGGCAAACACGGGGATATTATAGGCTTCGGAAATTTGTGCTACGGAGTGGACATGGTCGGCGTGCTCATGGGTTATAAGTATGGCTCTGACTTCGCTAAGAGCCGTTTCTTTTTTGCGTAGAGCATTAGTTAAGGTACGAGCACTAATACCGCAGTCTATGAGAAGTTTTTTGTTCTCTGCGGTAGTTATTAGCGTACTATTACCTTTACTGCCCGATGCGAGCACGTCTATTTTTAGCATATTAATCCTTTTTAGCAATATATCTTTCGGCAAACGTGATAGGATTATAGCTGAGTTTGGATTTTCTCAGCCCTTCAATGCCCATATCTTCTTGTTTATTTATATATCTTACGCCACTGGCAAAGTGCTTTTTACAGAAAGCATTGTCAAGCAGGGGATATATTCCTTTGTATTCTATGTCGCCCTTTTCAAAGTATATGGCACCTATACCACTTGGTAAAATTTCACCCAAGGCAAAGCCAATAATTTTGCCGTCTTCTATTGTTAGTACGTCGGCAAAGCAGTTGTATGCGTCAAGGTCGTCAAGAACGGCGTTAAGAGCTTTAATTTCCGGGTCGTTTAGTATTTTTTCACGAATTTTGTGCAAGTGCCAGCCTTCTTTTATGGAAAAATCAACGCCATTATCTATGTGGAGATAACTCCATTTGAAAAGTAGCTCGTTTAGATTTTCACGGTCGCTTGGTTCATAAGTGCGGAATTCATAAGGAAGGGAGAATCCGTTTATGAAGTTACGTTTAGCGTGATATTTTTTGCCCTTTAGCTCAATTAGGTTTTCGGGCAGATATAAGTATTCGAAGTAATCTCTGGATGGGGTTATGGAGTAGCCCAAACTTTCGTAGACTGCCAGCTGGTCTTCGTTGACGTTTGCAAAAGATTCGGCATCATAGCTTTCCGCTATTCCTATGGCTTTTATTAGGGCTTGCTCGCTTGTTGCAAGCGGAGACCAGTTGAGAACTTTATTGTTTTCTACCGTACCACGAAAGAGAGCGTAATCTTCGCCTACTTCAACTAGCGGATTTTTATCCTTAAACCAACCTAAGATGGTGGTTTTAGCGTAAGAAGTATCCTTAGTGCCACTTGCACCAAGGATACTATAAATACGGTCTAAATCTTCTTTTGTGGGAGTGTGTAACATTAGTCGGTTATGATGGGGATAGTTGCTAAAAACTTGACGTTATCACGGTCTTTAGCATCGCCTTCTGCTAGAACGAACAAACGGTCTACGATAATACCGCCGGCTTTTTCTACCAAAAGTTCAAGCCCCTTTAAGCTACCGCCGGTGGATATTACGTCATCCACAATAGCGACCTTCTTGCCTTTGATGAGAGCTGTGTCGTGAGCGGAAAGATATAGGTGTTGTTCGCCTGCCGTGGTGATGGATTGGACTGCGACTTCTATGCCGTCTTGCATATAAAGTTTTTTGGATTTTCTTGCAACGGCATAAAACTTTTGGCCGAGTTCACGAGAAACGCAATGAGCGAGTTGCAAGCCCTTGCTTTCTGCCGTGATGACGACTTCTACGTCCTTGCTTGCGAGCTTGGCGAGTTCTTTACCGCAGTGTTCGGTTAACTCTTGTGCTCCGTGAAGGTTAAAGAAGCAAATCTTTATGTTACCTATTGGTAAAATAGGCAAATCATAGGAATATCCGTTCAAATCAACTTTATAAAAATCAGCCATATTTTCTCCTAAAATTCAAAATCTAAAGCAACGGAACCGGACCTGACTGCATGCATGTGCGGTTTGACGACGGAGCAATGATAGGGGTCTTTTTGATAGCTTTCGAGTGCTTCTTTGCTATCAACGGTAACAATCAAAGCGACGTCATAGCTTCTTTCGGAGTGAAGGTAATCTATGCCTACTTCGATGGAGCGAAGTTCAGGCACGTTGCCTTGCATGGAAAGAAGGACTTCTTTTGCCTTAAGACAATTTTCGTAAGAATTGTCTTTTAACTTGAATAATACCATGTGTTTAACCATAACGTTAACCTTCCGTAATTTCTATATTTTCTGTTTTTTGTGCGGGAACTTTGCCGTAAAGTTCTTTGATGAGTGCTTCACGTTCTACTTTTTCTTCTTCGGTTATATCGGCAAGCTTGCCGTCACGATTAAGGTCGATGTAGTAACGCATACGGGTAAGCTTTTGGTTATTAACCTTGAACTTGAAGGATGCGAACAAGGAGATTGCTATTAGAGCAGCGATTGCGATACCCATTAGTAGACGGATGGTGAGAAGAACGTTGTCGCCTTGAACGACGTATTCAGTAGCATTATCTTGTGAGATATAGCCAACGCCGGTTAGAACCCAACCGATGATACCTACGCCAAGAGCACCGGAAACCTTTCTCGTTAAGGTCATCATGCCGGAATAGGAGCCGGTGGGACGTTTACCGGTTGCGAATTCTGCAACGTCAACGGTATCGGGGAAGATAATCCAAGGCATCATTTGAGCACCACCAAATCCAAGGCCCATTAGGAAAGCGATGATGGGGATGATGATTGGGGGAGTCCAGCTGGGGTCCATAACTGCAAGGAGAATACCGCCTAGGATATAGAAGGGAAGACCAATGCGGAAAGCAAATTGCTTGGTTTTTTTGTCCATAGCGTATCTTACAATGGGGAAAGCGACTACGGCTGCAACCATTAAGGGAGCAACGATGAACATGCTGGAGAAATTCATGCCGAATAGTTGATATCCGTGCCAAACGTCAGTTGCATAGTATACTGCTAGAGCGGAGAGCATATCTGCACAGGTGAAAGCACTGGCGTACATGGTGATATGCCAAAGGAAAGACTTGTTTTTAAAGGGTATTGCATAGCCCTTGAAGAAGACTTTAAGATTAAACTTTTCTTTGGGAGTGATGGGTTGGATTCTTTCTTTAACGCCGATAGCGGTAATTATTAGACCTACGCCGAAGAGAATACCGAATACTACGGTTATAATAATCCAGAATTCCGTTGCGTTAATGGCGGGAAGGAAGGCTGCTTCGGGAGAAACGTAAGCTTCGAGTATTAGTAGGGGGATGACGTATGCAAGACCTGCACCTGCTGCACTAAATACGAGTTTTACGGTATTAGCGTCGTTTCTTGCTCTAAACGAAGGAGAAATATCGCTTGCGAGAGAGCAATAAGGAACTTGTGAAAGGGTTGAGAAAGTGTTCCATAGTAGGTACATAACGGTCATATAAGCAACCATGCCGGCAGGGTCCATGCCCCATTCTTTGATGGGAGCAAAAAGTAGGAACAAACCGAAGATTATGCTTATACCGCCAAAGAACATATAGGGTTTACGTCTACCATATTTTGAGCGGGTATTATCGGAAATAAATCCCATTAGCGGGTCGCTTATTGCGTCCCAAATTTTAGCAACCATCATGATGGTAGAAGCGATAGCTGCTTCTATGCCGAGAGAAGTCATGTATTTGAGCATGACGCAAGCCATAAGGGCGACACCGCCACCATCCATAAAAGCACCTACACCATAGGCTAACTGCTCTTTAAAAGGAATAGCATCGGGGTCAACTACCACGTTAGTGTTTTGTTTTGCCATAGTCTTTCTCCTTCTGGAAATGCACGTACGTGCGTGTATTGCGTGTATTTAATATAATTAAATATATGATACTACAAAAAAACTATCTTGACAAGAGTTTTTTTGCAAAGCAAAAAAGCGACGAAAAACCCCGCAAAAAGCGGGGCTTATGGTAAAACGCAAATTAATGGGCTAAAAACTATATTTTTTCTGCACAGCAATGGGTGTGAGTGTTGCCAAGAGCACGGAATCCGTCCGCCCTGCCTTTTAGCTTTTTAACACCGAATCTTATGGAGCGAACGTGGTTATAAAGCATGATGAAATCGCCGTCGCCGTTTCCTTTTTCATTAAATGCCATTTGGGACGTGAAGAGCTTAAGGGCTTCCTTTTGTCTCTTTAAGTGCTTGGCACCCGTTTTAAAATAGGTGTTGGGGCTATCGGTATAGTAGAAGGCGAGAAGGGAAGGGGAAGCGGGGGTGGTATCGGCATATTCCTTTGCATAAGGAGCGTTGCCGGCAATAAGGTATGCACTGGCAGATGCTTTTCCTACGTTCAAGTGGTCTACGTGGCACTCCGTTAAAAGATTGGGGTCGGGAGCAAAAACGGCTTCCGGTTTAATTTCTATAATCTTTTTTGCAATGGCTTGCATAAGCTCGGTTTGGTCGTATAGTCCGCAATCGCTAAAGGGAAGGAAATGTACGTCTTTTACGCCTAGATAGTTTGCTGCAGCAATGGCTTCTTCTTGGCGAGTTTTAATAAGGTCTTCCTTTACGTAATCGGCAGTAGGGGAACCATAACAGCCGTCTGTGGCTATCAAATACGTAACTTTCTTACCCATTTCTACAAGGCGAGAAACGGTGGCTCCGGCACCTACTTCTATGTCGTCGGGATGGGGACCAATGAATAGATATTCTTTGAAAGCATCTATCTTTGGGATGGGAACAATAAACTTTTTAAGTATCCAAGTTATAAGTGACATAGTTATCTCCTTGATTAAAAAGAAAGGGAGCAGTTTGCTCCCTTAACGTTATTTGGGTTGGGGTACGGTGAACTTGGGGCCGGTATAAACTATTTCTAGTTTGTAGCTTTCATATTCGAGAGCAAGAATACCTTGGGTGTTGCTTTCCGATGCACCGGGGTCGTTTTGATAAACGATGATAGCGGCGATTCTGTCATAAGACATTTCGATGGTCATATATTTGCCTTCGAGTACGCTCTTGTGGCCGTTTGCGTTTTTGTAGGCTTCTGCGTATGCGTCGCTAACTTTGCAGGTGATGGTAACAACGTTACCTTTCTTTTCTACCTTGCCGTTTTGGAACTCATCGATGAGAAGGTCTTCTCTCTTGAGAGACTTTAGTTCCTTGAGCTTTTCTTCTAGGGTATATTCTTTGAACTTGTCGCTTAGTACGTAATCTTCGGCAACCATAGATTCAAAAGCATAAGCATCGGTGTTGGTAAGAAGGGTAGTGCCGTTTTTGTCGCCACGAGTAGCAAGATAGGAATTGCCGTTTTCTGCGTAACCGCAGTATTGCTCGTAAACGAGTTTGCCGTCGTAGGACTTGTTTACTCTTGCCTTAAGGTCTTCATAATCGTATTCGCCTGCACCTTCTTTTACGAAGTTGTAGTCACGGTCGATGGCACAAAGAACGTTTACGGTGGTGGTTTCTACTAGGTTGGTGATGCCTTCACGTGGAGTAGAAACGTTCTCTTTCCAATAGAAAATATGAGCATTGTTATCATGCAAAGTATTTTCTATTGCTTTTTGCATTAGCTCGTAACCTTCGTCACCGCTGAGTGATTGACAACCGCTCAAAAGGCAAGTGCAAAGCATTACTGCAAGTAGGGATAGGCAAAGAATCAATTTAATATACTTTCTCATTATTCGTTTTCTCCTTCGTCTACGGTGGATGCGACTTCTTCTACTACCGGAGCTTCAGTTTTTTGGGCTTTAGCTTGTTTCTTTTCTTCTGCTTTTTGTCTACGAGCAAGAATTCTAGCTTGTTTTTCGGGAGAGAAGGACTCGAAGCGAGCTTGTTTTGCTTCTATGAGTTCTTGTTTTCTACGTTCACGCTCTTCTTCTTCCTTGCGAGTTAGCTCTTCGTCTTTACGCTTGATTTCGGCAAGAGCTTCTTCATACATTGCTTCGATTTCCGAATAGTAACGTCTGTTTTCGGATTCGGCTAGAAGTTCGAGCTTGATATTGTAGTAGTTGAATACTTGGTTGAACTTAATGAGAGCTTTTTCTGCAACGTCGATAGCCTTATCACGAGCCTTGATGGCATCTTTATCTTTGATGTCTTCAACCACGATAGCGTGAGCTTGTTCGACTTTTTCATATAGGTTTTCGGGGATATTGTCGCCATAAACCTTTTTAATTTCTGCTATCATCTTGTTATAACGCTTAATTTCCTTGTTGTATAGAGCGTTAAGTTTCTTATCTTCGGGAGCGGCAATGTGGAAATCTTCAAATGAAATCTTGCAGATTTCATAAGGAGTATACTCCTTAATTGCTTTTGCGATTTCGAGTAGAAGAGCGTTCTTGGGAACTTCGAACTTGTTTTCTTCCTTAAGATAGATTTCTCTGTATGCTTCTTTGTTTTCCTTTAGGCGTTTTGCAGCTTGGTGAGCCTTGGTTGCAGCCTTGATGGCGTCCTTTCTATAAGCTTTTTCTTCGGGAGTGCCGGCTCTTATTGCGAAGGCGTTCTTTATAGCTTCACGAGAAGCCTTAAGGTCGGGCTCTTCTGCGTTGATGATTTCCATAATCTTTTTATGGCTTTCTACCGTTTCTACTATTTGCTCGGGAGTTATATTACCGCTAGCATAGTCGGCAAATGCAGCTCTTCTTCTTAGGATTTGGACTATCATCGTGTGCTTTTCACGGCTTAGGCGATAGAAGAAGAAGGGGACTAGGTTGAGTATGGAGCCTACTATGGATAGTATGCAGAGCATATTGAACATATCGTTACGAACTTGCGGGTCGTAAAGAATGTCGTAATTGGAAGTGATGCCCATCGATTCATAAACGAAGGGGATTACCAGACCGGTTAGAAGGGTGATGGGGGTGGTGATGGTTGCTGCTGCACCAAGGATGAAGTCAACACGCTTGCCGGTAAGGAATTGTTGGTAGTCTTTAACTTCTGCGTTCAAAACGGGGTCATAAACGAGTTGTAGTTGGTTGAATACTGCGTTTATGTACATGCAGATGAAGAACAAGAAGGGATTCTTGTAGGAGAGTACCATTAGGGAGATGAAGAAGATGTTGCTTACGTTGTGGAAGAGTAGGATACCACGGTTTCCGAGCTTACGCAGTAGCATGGGGGTGATGACCATTGCGATAGTGGAAGCCGTACCATAAATGGTGGTAAGAAGGCTGTATTGAACCATGTCTTGCGTGCCATAAATATACATCCAGCCGAATATGACGCTAAATGAGCTTTCCAGGAAGCCGATGATGGTAGCGATGTTCTTAATCCACCAATATTTATTTTTATAAACGCCTACCATACCTTCTATTAGGCCGACCTTTTGGGTGTAGGATTTGGAAGTTATAACACGTTCCTTACATCCGAAAGCGGTAAGCAAGTTAAGGCCTACGCCGGCGATTGCGAAAGATGCGATAACGTAGCGATAGGTTGCTATATTCGTATAAGTAAGACCCGTCCAATTCAAAATCAATGGGGTGATGAAGTTGTAGATGGTGGGTGCAAAAGATGCGATAAGAATACTTATGGTAAGAAGTCTTGCACGTTCGTTAGAGTTTGGCGTAATAACGCTACCTAGTTCCGTGTATGAATCGGTAAACATGGGTTGGAACATAGCTAGTGCCGTCGAGAAGAAGAACGTACAAATGAGCTTGTCGTTATAGGTCATGCGGTCGAAAGGCAAGAAAAGGAATGCGAGTGCAACCGCAACGAGCGGGAAGCCCATGAAGGCAATATACGGACGGAATTTACCCATGCGGGTTCTGGTATTATCAACGATTTTACCACGGAACATGGCGAAGAATATGCCGAGAATGGTTTGAATAATTGCCATGTATTGAAGGTGTAGTGGGCGAATACCGATGGTGGAACCAAGCAAAGTATTGCTTGCAGAAAGAGCCATGTAGGTGAGAAGATAGATAACCATGTTTCTTCCCATACCGCCGACTGCGTAGTTGATGAGTTCTTTATATGGAACGTGATTTCCCTTTGCGGGACGATTCCAATGTAGAACGATTTCATCATAAACGCCGATTACTTTAGTTTTGATTGTTTCAATAAATTGCATAGGCAAACATCTCCAATTATACTATTTGATAGTATAACACAGAAAAACGACAAAAGCAATAGCTTTTTTATATACGCCTACGCACCTACGTACTTTTAATAGTAGGTTACCTTAGTTTCCACGTTTAAATTGGATTTTTGCAAATAGCCGTCGCTTTGTTCCACCCACTTTTTTCCCAGGCGACCATAAAATCCGCCGTAAAGGTCGAATACGTCCACTCCGTGCTTTTGACACTCTTTGAAAGCATACGAAATTACGCCGTTAAAATAATCTTTTAGCAGTGAGTCTACTCTTTCGGAAGGCTCTACGTCAACTACGGAAAAGTCGGTTGGCGAAGAAGCGGAAACGACTTCTTTTAGTATTATGTCCACGTTAAGCTTAACCTTTGCCGTAAGTGATTCGGGCGAAAAGTCCAGCTTGCTTTTGCTTTTAATTATATAAAATGAATAGGTTAAATCTCCATCGGTAATTACGACGTCGCCTTTATCCAGCTTTGCGGTAACAAGGTTGATTCCGCTTATTAATTCTTCGTTGCCATCAAAGACGTAGTGGTCGCCTTTTATGATGGCACACCTAGCAAAATCTAAGACGTATACCTTGTCTTCGCCACCGCTTCCGGAAGAAGAACCGGCACTCGTCGAGCCCCCGGTTTGCGGTTTTTCGGTTTCTACTTTTTTAATTTTGGTTAACCAATTGGCAGAGTTTTCGGTGTAATAAGAAGATAAGTATTCTTTTATGTTTCTATGCACCGCTTCCTTATAGTTTCCGTAAACCATAAGTTCTCTTTGGATATAAAAAGAAGTCATATCGGAGTATGCGGTCTTTGCGTTAAGGACGTCTTTTGCCGTGCCTTCCGTGGTGAGCAGTAGGGCGTTTTCGGAAAGGTAGGCGTTTCTTATCATATAGTCGAGAGCAGAATATGCCTTGCCACGCAGAGTGCCTTCTCCAAGAAGCACAAGATTGCAATGGCTCATTGCTACAAGCATACTGCTTTCGGAACTAATTTTGGCAAGTGCTTCGCCCAGCGTTTTTCCTTCTGCGGAAGAAACGACGATGTTACTTGTTTTGCTGTCGTCGGAAGAAGGCAAAAGAATTTGGGCCGATACCGTGAAAACGCCGTTATCGTAATCTATGCCAAGTCCTGCAACTATAGCTCTTTCGGAAAGCGGAGTTATTTCTACGCCAAGGGCAAACATGAGAAAAAAGCAAATTAAAAATGCTATCCATTTATATTGTCGCTTCACTTTTTAATTCCCCCTTTAATGAAATACGTTCCTTTAGGTCGAGTAAAACAAAAGCGATGAACGGAACCATTAGTTCCACGCCTATGACAAAATATCTTATGACAGAAGTTGCAAACTCAAATGCTCGCTCTAGGTTATAAAAGGCATATTGTCCAAGTATGACGACGACGGCGGAGGACAATGCGACGCCCAAAGGGAATTTTATTTTTAGGTCGGAGAGAACCTTTCCCGCACCGAAAAGCTTGAGTGCAAGCGAAACTATCGCAATAGAAAGCCAGAGTGTTATTGCCGGCCAATCGATAGAACCTATTTCCGTATTTACGACGTTGAAAGCACCCAGGGAAGAAAATGCGGTATCTACAAGGTGTCCCGCTTGTCCGTAGTTCATAACGTACAAGGCGTACAAAAGCACCATGCCGACCAAAGATAAAACGGCAAGGAAGGGCAGGATGGGGAACTTGGAACGCTTGCGGGGTGGCATGGTAACGTCTTCTCTAACTTGCATGAAGAGAAGGGGAGAAAAGTCCAGCGTCCAAAAGAGAACGTGGTCAAACGATTTTGCAATTGGCACAATGCCGTTTGCACCAATGGGCAAAACGTTCGCAGGTTTTAGTTGTAGCTTTCCAAAAAGCAGTCCTATAATTATGGCAATCGGTACAAGCCAGGTTATTTGCTCTATTAGTCTACCAAACCCTTTTGCTCCTTTAATGGCGATATAAGAAGAAACCAAAACGACGATTACACCAACGCCCTTGGTCGTTATGTTATAGAACAAATAGCTGTTTGCGTAGGAAGTTGTTTCCGAAGTATAAATAGATGCTTTGAGAACTAAAACGATAAGAATAGGTACCGAAAGTAGCAAATATACCCCAATGCCATATTTTTCTTTTATGGCATCCATACCACCCATTTTATCTATTTTTACTATAAAAAGAAGTTGAGTTATTTCCACTAGCATTACCATTAAAATGGTAAGCCAAATATCTCGTCCGGCATATAGTGAGATTACGCTGGGAAGTACGGAGAACTTGAATACGAAAGGAATAAAAAATGCAAGCAGGGCATATTGCCTTTTTGATAAATAACTATTTTCCATATCTTAATCTCGTTTTATTTTTTAGTCCAAGCGAAGAAGTACGTTCGGGAATATCCACCATGGAAAGCTTTAGAACGCTGTTTTTTAGGTCTTTTGGAACAAGCGGAGCAAAGGGTGCAAGGTAGGGTACGCCGTAGCTTTCCAGAGAAGCAACGTAAACGCAAATGACTATGGAAGAAATCAAAATGCCATAGGTGCCAAGGCTTGCTCCCACGAATACGAAAATTAGCCTAATTACGCTAAAGGTGCCTACTTCATCGGGAATAGCATATAGGCCTATGCTGGAAAGGGCGGTGATAAGAACGGTAAGAGAAGACAAAATGCCCGCATTAACTGCGGTTTCGCCCAAAATTATACCGCCTACCACGCTCATCGCCATGCCCAAAAAGCGTGGCATACGCACGCTTGCTTCACCTAAAACTTCAAAAAGAACCAGAGCGATTAGCATTTCCGTCACGGGACTAAAGGGTATGCCCGTCGTGCTGTTAATTATGGTGACGAGCAGTTTTAGCGGGAGCAGTTGGTATTGGTGAGACTGGAAGGCAACGAACATGCCGGGAAGAAAGATGGCAAAGAAAACGCCCAAAAGACGCATCACTCTAATGACGGTGGTACGTATGGGACGGCGATAAAAATCTTCGCTGTCATAGAAATCTTCTATTATGATAAACGGAAGGGTAAGGACGGTCGGAGAACCGTCTACGATGATTGCAATTCTTCCATCGAGAAGCTTTTGTGCAAGCACGTCGGGTTTTTCCGTCGAGCCGGTTTGCTTAAAAAGGGAATATTTACGCTCTTCCAAAAGCTTGGAAATATAAGACGAATCGACGATGCCGTCAATGTTGATTTTTTTGAGTTTTCGCTCTATTTCTTTTGCTACTTTAAGATTTGCTATGCCTTTGACGTAGCATAATTCGACGTGGGTTTTGGAGTATTTACCTATGGTAAAGGATTTAAAAACCAAACTTTCCGTGGGAAATCTTCTTCTAATTAAGGTGATATTGGTCTTAAAGCTTTCCGTAAAACCTTCTCGTGGTCCCTTAATTACGCTGGAAACAGGTGGCTCGGAAATTGGTCTTGAAGAAAACCCTTGTGCCGAGCAAACGGCATAGTCGTCTACGCCGTCTATGAGTATTAGGCATCCGCCGACAAGCACTTTATCCAGAGCCTGTTTTCTAAGGTGAAAATACTCTAGCTTTTCGCTTGTTTCAACAATGCCGTCTAATGCACGGACGTCTTCTAACACCGCATTTGTTTTTCTCAAAAGGGGTTCAACCAAACCTAAATCTATGGTATTTACGTCAATCATGCCGTCCAGGTACAACAGGGCACATTGTGTAGAGCCGAGAGAAAGTCGTCTTTCTACAAGGTCGGAAGAAAAATTGAAATATTTTTTGATTTTCTTAATTTCTTTTTCTAGGACAATCATAAGTTGATTGTTGCCTAAAAACGTCTTTTTAATCTATAAATTATCTAAAAAGTGAGAGTTTTTCCATTTCCCGAAGAAGAAATAAATCATGCCCGGAATTGCTGTGCCGTAGGCTGCCAGTCCATAGCCCAAGAATAATCCAAAAAGCCCGAGCCCCAGTACGTTGCCAAGGAGATATGAAAGTCCAATACGCAAAACGAAGCCGTCCAACAAGGAGAATATCATGCTTAGCGTGGAGTTGCCAACTCCTTGAATGAATCCATTGGTGCCACGCATTATAATCATGGCCGGGAAACTAATAATGATAGCTTTAACGAAAATGGGAGCAAGGGCAAGCACTTCTTCGTCCGTAGTAAAGAGCTTAAATAGTCCTTCTACGTCTATTAAATATGCTATAAGGAAGGCGAGATATATCAAGAAGCTGTAAATCCAACCCCAATACACGGATTTTTTGGCACGGTCGAATTCTTTGCCAGCAAAGTTTTGACCGACGAAAGTGGAAACCGAGTAATTTACGCCGATGGATATTTTTCTTACCATATCATCGACTTTTAGCCCTACGCCAAAAACGGCACTTGCGGCAAGCCCTAGTCCGTTTACAAGGCTCGTGACGAACAGCATGGAAACGTTTACTGCTCCACTCCTAAGGGAGAAGGGGATGCCGAGTTTAATTAATATTTTTGCAGAAGTCTTGGTGGGGACAAAGGATTTTAGTTTGAAATCGAATCCGAATTGCTTACGCTTTATGAATAGATATATTATGGAAGAGATAAAGGATATACCTTGGCCTATTATGGTTGCCCATGCCGCTCCCGCAACGCCCATATTAAGTACGGTTACGAAAACTATATCCAAAACGACGTTGACAACTGCCGCAATGACGATATAAACGAAGGGTTGTACGCTGTTGCCCATGCCACGAAGGACGGCGGAGATGCAGTTATAGCCGAAGGTGAAAACGACGCCACCCGAGCAGATGAGCAGATATTTGACTGCATCATCAAAGGCTTCCGTGGGAGTTTTCATAAGTTTAAGAATAGGGGTAGCAAGAGAAAGCCCTATTGCCGTCATGATTACGCCAAGGATAAGCGTAAAGGTGAAAAGAGTGCCGATGGCTTTGTTTAGGTCTTCTTTTTTATCGGCTCCTATGAGTTGAGCGATGTAAACTTGTCCGCCGGTGGAAAACCCCAGGCAAATCATAGTCATAAACGTAACGACGTGGCTTGCGGTGGAAACGGCACTTAGACCGCTTGGTCCAACCACCTTGCCTACGACAATCATATCGATTATGGAAAACAACACTTGCAGAGCGTTGGATAGCATAAACGGCAAAGAAAAAAGGAGAATTTGCTTTGGCAAATTCCCTTTCGTATAATCTTTTAATATTTGTCCGTTAGCTTTTTCCATACTTATATTATAACTCTACCTTATTATAATATTCGCCGAAATAAACAGATGATTATTTGTTGAATCTTGCTAGTGCGGGCGAGTTGAGAGCGAGCTTGAGTACGGTTTTGGCGGTACGAAGGAGTTCGCCCCTGGTGATTCCTTCCTTTTGACCGAGCGAGCGTAGTAGGGTGCCGTCGGGACGCTTGGGGGAAATGGGAAGTCTGCCACCGCCGGGCATTAGAACGTCTACTTGTGCTCTAACACGATATGCTTGGTCGCAAACGTTGGGGAATTCTTGGGAGACGGATTTTTGCATCCACCAGTCAGTCATAACCAAACCTTCAAAGCCCCATTCGCCACGAAGTATTGTGGTGCAAAGGTCGTAATTGTAATGTCCCCAAACGCCGTTGATTTTATTATAGGAAGTCATTATGGTTTTCGGGGATGCTTCCTTTATGCAGATTTCAAAGCCCTTTAGGTATATTTCTCTTAAAGCACGTTCGCTTAGTCTGCTGTCGTTACGGTTACGGTTGGTTTCTTGGTTGTTGCAAGCAAAGTGCTTGGGACATGCTGCGGCACCGTTTGATTGTATTCCACGGACGAAGGCGGAAGCCATTTTTCCGGTTAGGACGGGGTCTTCGCTGTAGTACTCGAAGTTTCTTCCGCAAAGTGGATTGCGGTGTATGTTCATGCCGGGTCCAAGGAGTATATCGGAGCCACGAACAAGCATTTCTCTGCCGACTACTTCATAAAGGCTTTCTACGAGTTTAGTATCCCAAGTTGAAGAAAGTAGAGTGCCAATTGGCAATAATGTGCAAACAGCTTGTAATCTCATACCGCTGGGGCCGTCGCTCGTTATTACGCCGGGAACACCCTTTTCACGAAGGCTGGGAAGAACGCCCGCCATAGCACCTGCGTTTCCGGGAGCACCCAGCTTGGAGTGCATTACGTAGTCGCCACGAGAGATGGCTTCCAGCTCTTTGTTGGTTAGCTGTGCAACGAATTCATCAAGGGTTGCTCTACCTTCTTTGACGTCCATTAGCTTTATGCCTTTGTCGCCGGTGTAGGCGATTTCTTCGGTGGGAAGATTATCCAGTATTCTTTGCTTTAAGCTATAGCTTCTTACGGGAACTTGTTCCGTTTTAGTTACCAATTTTTCTCCGTCGAAAACGGGCTTAATTCTTTCAAATGCAACTTGCGGAGAGCCTGCTTCTTGTAGTTCTTCCAGTACTAGGTCGCTTTCGTAAGCGAAGGTATAGAAGGCTTCGGTATCTCTTACGGAGTTACCAATGAGCAAGGAGTATTCGCCTTTTTCTAGTACGTAGCAGGATTTTTTAACGGCACCAACGTCGTCGTAGGAAGCAAAAGCATTAAGGGGGATTATGATTTCCACAACTTCTTTTTCGCCTGCATTAAGGAGAGAAGTTTTGCCAAATCCTACGAGAGTTTTTTCCGGTTTGCCAAGTTTTCCTTGGGGAAGAGTGGCGTAAATTTCTATGGTATCACGAGCGGAAATGCTTCCAACGTTTTCCACTTCCACAGCGAGTTTTATGAAGGTATGGTGGTCTTCTACGTCAATTTTGTTTTTGCTGAACTTGCCGTAACCCAAGCCGAAACCGAAAGGATAAAGAACGGCGTCTTTATTAAAGGTTTCAAAGTAGCGATATCCAACGTAAATATCTTCTACGTAATGGTTTGCGTTAAGGTCGCCGAAGTCTTTGGAGCCGGGGTAATCTTCATAGGTTCTGGCTATCGTCATGGGGAGTTTGCCATCGGGAGAAGCCTTGCCGGAAAGGACGTCTGCAACGGCGTTACCGGTTTCCATACCGCCTTGCCAAATGATGAGAAGGCCTTTAATCTTATCGCCGTATTTTTCTATCCAAGAGAAGTCGATGACGTTGCCGATATTCATAATGACTATTACGTTATCGAAGCTGGCGGTTACTTTATCGAGAAGTTCAACTTCTTCATCGTGTAGATAGAAACTACCTTTTTCCAATTTGTTTTCACGGTCTTCGCCGGCAGCTCTTCCGATTACAACAACGGCTTTTTCCGATTTAGCTCTTGCGTTTTTAACGACGTCGTCGCTAAGTGGCATTTCGGGATATCTCCAAGGCCAATGTCCCCAGAATCCGTTATCGATGGGGTTTGCTTCCGACCACTTTTCATATATGCTCATTAATTCTTTATCTACGTTCAAGTTTTCGTTGTCCATTACGCCTTTCATGATAGAAACACGGTAAGGAGCACGAACGTCACCGCCGGAGCCATAGCCTACGAAGAAGGTATCGACGGCAGTTCTTCCAAAGAGAGCAAAGCTTTCATCACCAAAGGGAAGAACGTTGTCGTTTTTGAGTAGAACCATACCGCTGGAAGCAACGGCACGAGCAAGTTCCGGGGTATTTTCGAAAGCGTCACCGTGTATGACGTCGGAGCGAAGCTCTTGTTGGGAGAGCGAATTCGAGAACAAATTGACGAGTTTACCTATGGTTTTAAGAATAAAAGACATCCTAATAACTCCTTTAAAAATGCTAACTATAATTATACCATACGCACGATAATAGTTCAAGAGTGAAATTAGGAACAAAAGAGAGTTTAGCGTATTTGACGGACAATGCGAATATATGTTAAAATATTAAAGTTGGAGATATAAAAATATATGCAAAAAAACGATTTCGAAAAAATTTTAGAAGCGATAAAGAGTTTTGATATTATTATAATTCATCGTCACTCCAGTCCGGATGGCGATGCGATAGGTTCGCAAGTTGGGTTAAAGAAGGTGCTAAAAGCCAACTTTCCCACTAAGCGTATATTTGCCGTAGGGGATGAAGCGGGCAGATATTCTTTCGTAGATGAATCGGTAATGGATGAAGTTGCGGATGAAGAATACAAGGATGCACTTGCAATACTACTCGATATGGCGGCTCCACATTTGGTTAGTGACGAAAGGTATAAGACGGCGAAGATGACGGCAAGAATAGACCATCATCAATACGTAGAGCAATTCACGGACCTTGAAATCGTCGATACAAGAGCCGAAAGTTGTGCCGGGTTAGTAGCATCACTCATTGAGAAATGGGGGCTTAAAATGACTGCTGACGGGGCCAAGGCACTATATACGGGTATGGTTACGGATTCGGGAAGGTTCCGTTATGATTCTACGACGTCGGAGACCTTCCGAGTAGCGTCATATCTTTTTGAGCAAGAGTTTGATGCGAGCGAAATATATCTTAATCTTTACAGCGACGACCTGGATATGATTAAGCTTCGTGCTAGTTTCGTATTAAAGATAAATCTGAGCGAACACGGTGTAGGATACATATATACTACGCTGGAAGAAGCTAAGGCAAGCGGAGCGAGTGCGTTTACGTTATCTCGTGGCATGGTAAACACGATGGCGGAAATAAAGGGCGTTAACACTTGGGTAAACTTTACGGAAACGGAAGAAGGCGTACTTTGTGAACTTCGTTCCAAGAACCAAAACGTCAATAAGATAGCCGTAAAATACGGCGGTGGCGGACACGTAAAGGCAAGCGGAGCAAGGGTTAAGGATAGAGCAGAAGCTATGGCTATGCTGGAAGACTTGGATAAAATGCAAATAGGTGAATAATATGAGTTTGGAATTAAAGAAAAGAATACTTGCAAAGATAAAGGAATATAACAAGATAATCATTTCTCGTCATATTCGTCCCGATGGCGACTGCGTAGGCGGAACAAAGGGGCTACTAGCGATTTTGAAGGCGACTTATCCGGAAAAGGAAATATATCTCGTCAACGAAGATTACGCCAAATATCTTGCGTTTTTAGGCGGAGAAGACGAGCAATTTGACGATGAATTTTATGCCGATGCACTCGTTATCGTTCTTGATACTGCATCCATCGAACGCATATCTAACAAAAAGTATCATCTTGGCAAAGAGCTTATTAAGATAGACCACCACATAGATATTAAGCCTTATGGCGATATCAGCTGGGTAGAAGATTATCGTTCTTCGCTTTGCGAAATGATAGTGGACTTTTACGTTACTTTCAAGGACGAGCTTAAGATGAACAAGGAAGCCGCAACCTGCCTTTATACCGGCATGGTAACGGATTCGGGAAGATTTAAGCACAGCACGGTTACCGGTGATACCATGCGACTAGCCGGCACGCTTTTGGACGTTGGCATAGACGTAGATTGGCTTTTTGCAAATCTAAAGCTGGAAGAATACGAATATTTAGTCTTCAAGGCATATGCACTTGGACAAATTAAGGTGACGGAAAACGGCGTTGCATACATACACGTAGACAAGGAAATGCAAGAAAAGTTCAATCTTTCCAGGGAAGATGCTAGTTCCGTTATTACTTTTGCCGAATATATAAAGGGAAGTTTGATATGGATAGCTTTCATAGATAACCCCGATGGCACCATTAGGGTAAGATTGCGTTCACGTTTCGTAACGTGCAACGATATAGGAGAATCTTGGCGTGGCGGCGGACACGAATGTGCTTGCGGAGCGACCTTATATGCTCAAGAAGAGATAGATAAGCTACTAGCTCAAGCAGATGCCAAATTGAAGGATTATAAGGCGAATAACGGGGGCTGGCTATGAGATTACTCTTAACCAACGACGACGGCATAAACGCAGAAGGCATAAAAGTAGTGGCCGACTGGGCAAAAGGTAAAGGTCACGTTACCGTATGTGCACCAAAGGTGGAGCAAAGTGCCAAGTCACACGCCATAAATATACATACTCCCTTCGAAATAAAGAAAGTTGATTTTGTTGGAGCGGACGTAGCGTACTCTGTGGATTCCACTCCGGCGGATTGCGTAAGATTTGCTACCCTTGGTTTAGAGCCCAATTACGACCTTGTAATTTCCGGCATAAATAGGGGACTCAATATGGGCGAAGACGTGCTCTATTCGGGAACTGCTGCAGCGATATTTGAAGCTTGCAACCAAAACCTAAAGGGAGTAGCGATGTCTACTAACATATATTCTTTTGATAGTGCAAGAGAGTGGATTGGCAAGATATTTGATTTCATATTCAGCAATGATTTACTAAAGCATTGTGATTTTCTTAACGTTAATATTCCCGATAACGCAAAGGGTATATTAATAACAAAGATGGGTGGTCCGTACTATACGGATAGTTTTAGAGAGATAGCCAAAGATATATGGCAACAGGAAGGACACTGCATCCATAATAACCGCCACGACCACACGATAGATACGGATGCAACGATAGACGGATACGTTACGATAACTCCCATGACGAACAACCGCACCGACTATAAGGCATACGAAATCATAAAAGATATAAAATGGGAACAAAAATAAGTAGATAATAAAACGACCACTCTTAGAGTGGTCATTATTTTTACCCAAATCAAAAGGCACTCCGAAGAGTGCCTTTCTATCTTTACAAGAAAGAATTGTTTGGGTGCTGATTATGCTTCAACAGCGGTGAATTGACCCCAATTGTAAGTACCACTTAGGTCGTAGCAGCTGAAGTTGTTGTAGGTGCCGGTTGCACTTGTGCCAAATGCACGGTTGTTATCGTTGTCAACAACTGCAAAGGTTGCTTTGGCAGCACTCCATTCGAAAACGGTAGCGGATGCTATATCGGTAGAAAGAGAAGCACCGGTGGAAGAATCAGCTATGCAGATGTAGGTCTTGGTGGTGCCATCGGTCATATAGAGATAGTATTCGCCGGCGTTGGTAGCAGCTTCAAAGTAAACGGTAGCTGCATCAGCTGCGGTAAGGGTACCATTGAAGCGACCGCTTACAACGGTTCCGTCAAAGTAAATGGTGCCGTTTGCGTTAGCAGCAGAAATGGTATAACCGGTACCGATTACTAGGGGGCAAGTATCGTGAACTTCAGGTTCTTCGGGTTCTTCAGCAGCAGGAGCTTCGTAGGTTCCAAGAGTGTAGGTTGCACCTTGAGCCATTTGAGCTGCACCCTTGTAAGCACTGGGCGTACCGGTGATGAGAACGTACATACCAACTTCAAGGTCTGCGCCACCCTTTACGCGGTAGCAGTATAGATCGTTGGTGCCATCGGTGATGGTGATGGTAATGTTGTCGTGATTTTCGCTATAAACAGTGTCAATAGACTTGATAGTACCATATACCATGGTGCCGTCTTCGCCGGTGCCTGCAAGACCTACGGTGTTAGCGTCTTTAATGCTGGTTAGTTCAAGGGGTAAGAAAGTAGCAACTGCTTCGATGTCAGCATTATACTTTTTGATGGGAGCTGCAAATGCAACTGCGTCGCCTACCTCGATGGTAGCAGCATCTGCAAGGTTATAACGGTAAACGAGAATTTCGTTGGTGCCGTCGGTTACGTTAAAGGAAACGTTACCATGTTGTTCACTATAAGCAGTGGTGATTTCAGAAACGGTTCCGATGATGATGTAGTTTTCTGCGGTTTGAGTTTTGTTTTCAAGAGCAGCACCTGCAGTGAGAGCCTTCTTAATGAAGGTTTCAGCGGGAGCGCAAACTTTAACAACGATTTCTTTAGTGTCGGTTACGGTACCATTTTTGATGGTAGCGGTTAGGGTGATATCAGTATCAACTTCGGGTAGAGCAGCAACGGTTAGTACGTTGTCGGTAAGGGTAGCAACGGTGGTGCTTGCTAGTGCCCAGCTGATTTCGGTATCAAGGTAACGAGAGCCCTTGGTGGGTAGTTCAACGTCGCCTTCAACGGTAATCTTATCAACGGTAAGGTTTTCCTTTTCGTATGCTACTCTGGTTTCGGGAGTAGAAGCAACGAATTCGCCTTCGCCTGCCCATTCAATCTTGGTTACTTGGATGGTTAGGTAGTTGCCGGGGCTGTTGCCACGAACGTAGCCGTAAACGTTAACGGGTTCGTCGTAGTAGTCTGCAACTGCGCCTACGATTTCATCGTTGGTGTAGAGCTTGAGTAGTTGCTTGTCATTGTAGTTAGCATTGGTATAACCATCGCTCATAACAAGGGTAGAACCGGTGATTTTGTAGTACTTGCCAGCCATAGCTGCTACGGTTGCGTTGTCAGCAGCAAGGTCAATGTCTTCTGCAGCAAGAGCGGTAGCAGTGTCTTCTGCGTAGCTAGCGCTGTTGGATTCAAGAATTTGAACGTCAGTGTTGGTGAGTTGGGGGAGTTGATAGTTGGAAGAGCGCTTGCCCCAAATAGCAATCTTATCGCCTACGAAAACTTCTCTCTTGGTTTCGTAGCTGAAGATAGCGCCGGTTTCATCGCCAACAACGAAAGAGCCGGTGGAGCCTTCGTTTGCGCCGGTTGCCATAACGTAACCGATGATAGCGTAGATGGTGTCACCTTCTTCTTTGGCAAGGAATTCAGCAACGGTGATAGCGTTGAACTTTTCAACTTTGTGGTTGAAGGTCAAGGTTTCGGTGTTGCCTGCTGCATCGGTGATGGTAGCAGTTAGGGTGTAAACGATTTCTTCGGTTGCGAAAGAATCAACGTCAATGGTAACGATACCATTAACGGCATCGCCTACTTTAACGCCGTTAGCATCGCCGGAAGTAACGCTTACGGTCCAAGCTACGGTGTATGAGCCGTGCTCGTTACGGAGAGCTGCAGGACGGGTAAAGTCCGCATTGGTTACGGTAGCTGCATCTCTTAATTGACCGCTAAGATAATCTTTAGCAGCGGTAATACCGGTTAAATCCGGTTCTTCGGGGGTGCAACCTACTGCAACACAGCAGATTACAGTACACAAAGCTAAAAGTACTGCAACACAAACTGTAAGTTTTTTCATGTTTTGTTCCTCCTATGGAATAATTTTTTGTTTTTTATTGACTATGGGGTTACTTTTATATATTA
>JAZNYA010000070.1:0-10221 GCA_045594145.1 Candidatus Stercoripulliclostridium sp.
TCTCAAATCATATCCGTCACTTTGATATACGCCGATAAACTCAAGATAAGGTTTATTTCGACACTCTTCTATCACTATGGAAAGATTATCCGTAGTGATTTTTTTATCTAAAATTGCTATCCGATTGTACCCTATTGTAGAGCCATTGTATACCAAAAAGCTTTTACCATTAATTTTAGAATAAATCTTATATTTTTCTATGCGTTGCGAAAACGCAACGTTTTCAACCAACCTAACTTTATCTATCAAATACGGCTTGTCAAACGTTAAATGAATGACGTATTCGTCACTTTCATTTTTAGGAGTATAAAAACTCGTAGCATCATAACTATTCTTGTTATAGGCGTAATTTAGTACGTTACGAATTTTATTTACTCCTTCATGCTCCGGTGCAGTAATTTTAGATATGCAAACAGGTTTAGAAAACATTGCATTGATTCTGTCGCCCATTTTTACCAATCTTTCTACGTCTACGTCACTAATGCGACCTTCTCTATTGGGTGGAACGTTTAGGAGCAACAAGCTATTACCGCCTACCGCACCTACGTATATTCTCATTAAGTTTTTCAGGCTCCTAAGTCGATGGTCTTCACTCTTATGATAAAACCAGCCGGGACGAATTGAAACGTCAACTTCTGCCGGTGACCAAACGAAATCATCAAATCCATCTAAATACGCCCTACTGCCGATGTCTTTTGCCAAAATATCTTTCTCTTTTAGGAGTTTCATATTTTGCTTTTCTACGGTTTGACTATTTGCCATTATCGTTTCTTCGCTGGTTTCCAGCCTGGGAATTACGTTCCACTCCGAATCTCTCGCCGTGCCATTTTCGTTTCCTACCCATCTTACGTCCGGACCACAATTTGAAATTATCGTTTTGGGGCTAAGCTTTCTAATTACAGAATAACATCTCTTAAAATCGTACTCTTGCCTTTTTTTGCCATCACTTTCTGCACCGCAGGCACCATCAAGCCAAACGGCAAACACATCGCCGTATCCGGTTAGAAGTTCTGTTAGTTGACTGACGTAAAAATCATCGTATTTTTTCGTTCCATAATACTCCGAGTTCCTATCCCAAGGAGAAAGATATATGCCAAACTTTAGCCCATATTTCTTGCAAGCTTCGCTGACTTCTTTGACAACGTCTCCCTTTCCATCTTTGTACGGACTGTTTTTGATGGAATATTCCGTGGTTTTCGTTTGCCACATACAGAAACGGTCGTGATGCTTTGCCGTAAAAATTATGCCCTTTGCTCCTGCATATTTTAGCACTTTAACCCATTGTTCTACGTCTTGGGCGGTCGGATTAAAAATGCCGGGTGAAAGCGTACCATTAGACCACTCTTTGCCTGCAAACGTATTTAATCCATAATGGATAAAAGCATTAAAATTCTCCCGTTGAATAGACTTTTGAATGGTAGAAGGAGTAATTTTTAGTATTTTTTCTAATTTTTCTCTATTCATTTCTTTCTTTATAATCAAAATTTGTTTGCGGTTGTCCAAGATATATAGCAAGATTTACCGGATTGAGAATAAATTTGGCTTTAATCATTAAGTCGTATGCTTTGCTTCCTTTCGGAACAACGTCAATGGAAGATAGACACTCTACGTTGTTTTCTTTAAAACCTTCATAATATGGTAACGTTACAATCTTTTCTTCGCCCGGTATCAAATCAAACCAGTTGTCGCTAAATGCTTTGGTGGAAACTTTATCATGAAGTCTAACTAATCTTGCAAACTTATCCGTTGTTAGTTTTAAAACAATAATATCATTAGAAATTTCATATTTAACGTTTATGTTTGCCTTTTGCAAATTTAAATATTTTTCATACTTAAATAATAACGTCTTAGTATTAACAACTTTTCCATCTTGTATTAAATCACAAACGAGAGCGATATCTTTAAGATTGTGCTCTTTTCTTATGTCTTTAAGTGCAATATCATAAACTTGCAAGTTAGAAAGTTCGCCGATAGTATGTTTAGAAACTTTTTGTGACAATACACCATTTTTAAAATCGACTACTTTTAACTTTAATTCAACGTCTTTGCTCTCAAGCGTATCATTTAACAAGAAAATGTGAACCTTCTTGCCGTCGTTTTCCATGGATACGGCAAGCGGAGCAAAGAAATGCTTTGCGTGATATTGCAATGCTTTGTAATTACCATAATAATCCATGCTAGACCAGCTACAAACCGGCCAACAATCGTTAAGTTGCCAATACAATGAACCGTTACATCTATACCTATTTCTACGCCAAAATTCAGTTGCGTCTTTTATGCATTCCATTTGGCAGGCCTGTGAAAGATAGACGTAATCTTCAAAATCCTTGGGAAGTCTAAATCTGGAAGTAATATAATATTCCATTTTTTGATTTCCAAGCATACATTTTTGATGTGCTAGGAAAACTTTAGAATTGATATTATAGTCTTCTTTTTCTGCAAATTTTTCAATCGTTTTGATGTCTGGTAAAGACTCAAAGCCGAACTCTGAGCAAAATCTAGTTAAGCGTTTGCGATAGTACTTAACGTCTTGTAATCCATGCCAAACAACCCACAAATGATTGTCACCGTGATTATCAGATGAAACGGCTTTATTAAAATCTACCCCTACCGGAGTTGTCGGTATATATGGAGTTTGGGTGTCATAACAACGTAGTAGCGGTTCCAATTCTTCCCAGAAGAATTTTCTGTTTGCTTTAACAAACGCTGTTTGCCAAAACCATGTATTAAACATTTGCTCTAGTTCGTTGTTGCCACACCACAGACACAAACATGCATGATTTCTTAATCTTTTAACGTTGTATGCAATTTCTTCTTTTACCTTATTTTTGAAACTTTCATCAAAGAAAGGATACGGGCGACAAGCAAAGCAAAAATCTTGCCAAAGCAATATTCCCCTTTCGTCACAAAGATTATAGAATTCATCGTCTTCATAAAAGCCACCGCCCCATATTCTAATCATATTCATATTAGCTTCTATGGCGGTATCTACGTAATACTCAAACGTTTCTTTAGTTATACGGTCTCCAAAACTATCCGCTGGAATCCAGTTGGCACCTTTAGCAAAAATCGGCACTCCGTTTAAAATGAATTTAAAGTCCGAGCCATATTCGTCTTTGCCCCTAAATAGTTCAATAGTCCTTAGCCCTATTTTAATTTCTTTACTATCGTAAGCACCATCTTGACCAAGTTCAATTTTTATAGTATATAAAGCTTGTTTTCCTATAGGATTTAATTCGTGTGTCCACCAAAGAATAGGATGCTCTATGGATATAGTTCGTTTATTATTGGCATTAATTATTCCGGACTTTTGCGTCTCTTCACCATTAGGGTCAATAATCGTTAGCGTATAACAATCTAGCTTATCGCTTTTTACAAAACCATCCACGTCAAACGAAACATCAAGATTAACGTAATTTTCGCTATGCTTTTGGTTGACTTGCACGTTAACAACCTTAAAAGAATGAGAGCAATCAAGATAGATATCTTTAGTAATGCCTGAGTAAACTATTTCAGGTCCCCAGTCCCAGCCGAAGTGACTTTGATTTTTTCTTAGGAAAACTCGCTTATCTATCCCGGTCACCATTGTGTTTTTAGCAATCCGTTTACTTTCACTTAAACAATATGTATTAGGCGAACGGAAGATAATCTCTATATTGTTTTCACCAAGACATAAAAAATCTTTTACGCAAAACCTATACCCTACGTGTGCATTGTAAGTTTTTGCAACTAACTTTTCGTTAATATATACTTCACTAACAGCATCCAAGCAATCTGCGACCAAATCTATTCTTTCGCTATTTAACTCACTTTCAGAAATTAAAAATGAGCGAGAATACGACCAATCTTTATCACCAACCCACAACGTATCCTTTTCATTCGTCTTATAGAACGGATCCGGTATCAATCCGGCCTTCATTAAGTCGTTAAAATTCGTAGATGGAACTTGAGCGATACACTCTAAGTTTCCGTCCGTAATATTCTTTAGTTTCCACTCGCCATTTAAATATATTTTCATAATTACTCCTTGATAAATATTTTAACATAGTTAACTTATTTTTTCAATATGATAAATTGCATGTTTACAAACGCCAATCAAGGTGTTAAAATATTAACAACAAAAGCTTTAGGAGTTCAATATGGAAGAACAAAACAATCTCATTCAAGAAGAACAATGTTCAAACAAAAATAGTGCCATTAAAGAAAAGATTTTTAAATATTCTTCTCTTGTTCTATTGGTTATTAGCTTTATTTATTTCACCGTATACGGTTTTCTGGAAAATCCTTTCTTGCCTAGCGGAACGGCTAGCGAAATCGGACTTAAATATCCCCTAGCATTTAAGTTTTGGGGTGTAACTTCCGGCTCTGCACTAGCTTGCAATTTGTGCTATATGTACCTGCATAA
The DNA here is from genome assembly GCA_045594145.1 of Candidatus Stercoripulliclostridium sp. GTDB lineage: Bacteria > Bacillota > Clostridia > Christensenellales > DTU072 > Stercoripulliclostridium_A. The sequence goes on from JAZNYA010000070.1 coordinate 4,406, forward strand.
CGAGTTCAAAACCAATAAAGCAAAAATAGCGGGTTACATTTGTATGGCTCTTGGCGTCGTATGCATAATGACTTGCGTGCACGTACCGTCAACAAGAGTATTTGGGCTTCAAATGATAGTACATTGGGGAACCGCTCTTTCATTTGCACTCTTTTTTGCCGTAGCACTAATATTGTTCCTTGTATTCCCCAAAAACAAAAATAAACAATATTTCATCACAACTTTGGTTTTTGCTTTCATTCTTCTCTGCATCGTTATAGCATTACTAATTTGGGGCAAAAACGGATTTATAGAAAGCCTTCCAATGTGGGCAGCATACGTAATCATTTTCCTAATCAACTTTACACCCGTTTATAAAAATAAACGTGAAATAGTTAAATAAAATAAGGGCGGAAGTGCATCCGCCCTTTTTAATTACTTATTACTTTTATATTGGTCTAAAATTTGTATTAATTTCTCTTTATAATTCTCATCAAACGTAAGCCTTGTGGATGCCGAGAATATAGTATCAAAGCCCTTCTTATCTCCACAGAAAAATATTGTGTTACCATCAATGCTATAATCGTGGAATACGGACCAATCAATGAACTTATACGGCATAACTATACCCTTGTCTAATACGGCACATTTTAGAGTCATCATAATGATTAAAAGTGCGGTGAGCGATATTATTACGACCAAGAGACATCCACACACCAAATATGCCTTTAAAACAGCCATAAAAACGATATCCGCAATCAAACATACACCAAGTAATATTACGCTAAAATGCGTCCATTTACTGCGTTTATAAAGCGGTACTAATACTACGGCTTCATTAAACTGCTTTTTAAGTCGCAGCACCTTATATATTATGATGCCAGACCAAATAGCAGTAATTACTGCAAGAGCTATTGAGAACGCCATAATTATGATTCCTAACATTTTCCACCTACATATAATACTTTTTTATTGATTTAATAATTTCTTTAACGAGCGATTTTTCGCCTTGTACGTTAACCGTTAATTCCGGTTGAGCAAATAAACCCAATATCTTTCCATTAGGAGAACTCATTGCTGCAACGGCACGTTGCGAACCATAAGGGTTATCTGGATAAATTATTGTAGGATAGCCAAGGTGGTCAACAAACTGCATGGCTATTTGTCCCCTAGCGGTTAAAACTTTTCTAACTTCGTCGGTAAAAGTAAATTTAAATTTATCTCCTGCCGCCGGAGCAAGATATTGAACCGATACGTCAACTTCGCTCAAAAACGGAGAGTGATTGTTAGTAATAATAACTCTGGGAATTTTGGCAGAAGTTTCAGTAGTTAAATTATCTTTTAACTCTAGATTTACCGGTTTACCCAATTCCGCACTACCGCACGCCAAATATCCCAATTCCAAGAGTGCTCTGGCTCCTTCACCTGTGCCTAAAACAAGTCCGTCTTGGCTGAATATTAGTTGGTTTAGTGCATCTAAGACTATGGGGTTATGGAGTGAATTATAAAATCCTTCGTGATTAGAATTAGCAAAAGATTTTCCCGAACAAATTAATACGTCGGTTTTAATAATTTGCTCACGCAACTTCATAGCAAAGTTTTGAGAAATGCCTACGTTTTCCGGTAATTTAACAGAAGAAGCCAAAAAACCTTCATCTGCGAAATTCTTGCTAAAAACTCTTTCCGACGTATCATCATTGTGTAAAATTAACACTCTTGGACAAATTTTTGTTGCTATTGACGGCTCGATAAGTTGCGGTCTAGCTTCAACTTTAGGCAACCTATTGTAAGGATTGTTTTCGAAGGGATATCTGGAAATAATTCTTTCTATTTCTTCTTGGGTAATTTCTACGTCGCTACCCTTTATTACGCCAGAATCGTCTACTACCCCAATATAAACACCATTAAAAGCGTCAACGTCCCATTCATCTGTTACCGCAAGAATTAAGTCGCCCGCCTTCTTTGAAAAACTATCTTCACCAACTTTAGCAAAGCTAAACCCGAGATTATCCCCAGCCGTTCCTTTTATTATCGCATCTGCAATATTATATTCAATTACTCGTCCTGCGGTTATATTTCCTACGTTAATATTTATGTTAATTTGTGATGCTAATTTAAGTATATACTTGAAGTCCGGGATATCATACTCATCTCGTGGTATGCTAAAATAATATAATTTATCTCCTTTTTGGAAAAGATTATTTATTGTCTTCTCTTTTAAAACCGAACCTATTGCCGTAATATCTGCAACTATACCTTCACTATTTACTCCATGCATTAACTCTACGGAATTACCCATTGTGCCAACGGATAAATTATGTTGTGCATAAAGACAGGCTAGGCTTTTGGAGAGTGCCGCTCCCCTAACGTAGCGATTGCCTGCAACGTCATATAGTAAATTTGCACTTATAGCCGTATCACAAAGCGGAACCCCCTGTACAACCAATTTCATCAAAGCAGAAACCACGGCGTTAACAGCTATGGAAAAGTCGTTTTTACCTACCTTAACGTTAACGTTTGACGTCATCATTACGCATTCTTCATTAAATCGTTCAAGTGAAGGTTGTAGCGGTAAAACGTGCATCGGTGTGAGTTGTTTTTTGCCAATCAACGGCAAACTGAGAGTTTTTGCAGAACTAACGCCGATTAAAACTTTGTTGGAATAAAATCTTCCAAGTGCCAAATTTTTACGGAAATAATCTTCTATTTTATCTTCTTCAAACTTATCGTAAAGTGGAACGTAATCATCGTTATAGGTATCGACAATTCTAAAAATACTATAATCGTGCTTATGATACTTCGTAATTTCGCTAGAAAGCGACATTAGTTCTACGTCTTCATTAATAAGTTTATATTCTTTGCTGTTAGTTACTTTTCCTATAACAAAAGAATCAAAGCCCTTTTCTTTTAGCAACGTTTTAAGATAAGGAACGTTCTTGTTCTTTGCAAAAATTATGATGTAATCAATAGATGGTAATAGCAAAAAGTCTTCTATGGTATTATCTCCAAGCGGAATTTCTTTTGTATTCAACTCAAAGCCTTCCGTTGCATCAACCAAAGAATTGATAATGCCATCACTGCACCCTAAAAGAGTTGTTGCAAGGCCATTTAAGCCTTCTTGTGCAATTGCATAAAAATCTTTAATTCCATTGTGTAAAAAACGTGGTTTTACCAAAAGAATTTTATCTTTTTTGCTAATTTCAATTGTATTTAGTTCTCTTTTATCGGAATATCCCAACAACGAAACCTTTGTAAGAGAAACTTGCGTAGTCGTATCACTCGTCGTAGGGCATTCGTAACAAGGTATTTCTAAGTCGTTTAAATACTTGGAAAACTCCAATCTGTTTTGGAATCTGTTGCCGTTAAATTCTTTGTATATAGCACCAAGCGGAACAGCACCATCAGAAATGGTATTCATTATAGTACGATTAGCTGCTAAAACTCCATTGCGTGACCATACAGTGTTAAGCGTTAAATAATAATATCCTTTGACTCCGCCATCATATCCATCACATTGCATTAAGGCAGTGCCATTGTTATTTAATATCGTTTGCACGCCGTTTCTATATTGCGAAGCAAAACCCATATTTGAAACGTCTTTAAGGGTTCTAGGCATATCAAGCGAGCCATTAATCATGCGTAAATCATTGTAAAGCTCCAAAGCTTTAACAACGTGTGGATTCTCACTGGAAATCTGAATTTCCGAAATTTTTCTATTATAATGACCTTTACCGCAAGACCAATAACTGTTTATAACCTTTAATTCAAATGGAGTTGGATCCTTTTCGAATGCTTTTTGTAGCTTTTTTAATGAATCTAAACTGATTTCCAACTTAAAATGTTCTCTTATAGCACTCAAAAGCTCGACTGAATACTTTCTGTAATCAGCCAATCTTTTATGCAAAGGATAATCGTAAAGACTCTGCAAAATAGAATCTTTACGCCTTTCTAGCTTTTGAATGCTACTCATTAAACTACACTCCTAAAATAAAGGAATCTCCAAAAAAGTCGTAATTACTATCGTTTTTATAGCTTTCTAGCAACTCATCGTTAACGTACAAAGTAGCCGAAAGAGATATTCCATTAAACGAATCGCTTTCTATTTCTACCTTGGTATTCTTTAAAATTTCAATTGCATTTAAGCTCGAGCAACTCAAGAATACTTTGTTGCCAATATACTCTAATTTAGAAGCTTCACCAATAATCAACTTGGTTAATTGATAATTTGACGTATTAATATCGGTAATTTCTCTATTAAAAGCACCATCAGCAATTGCGACAACGTTATCCGCTAGAGTTAATTCTGTTGCATCACCTACGTAAGCAATCAAAACGTTACCAAGAAGAACACAATCTTCTTCTAGTCTTAGTGCATCCATAGAATCAACAAAAGCTCCTTCTCCTACTTTTTGTAGATTAGAGTTAATATTGTCAATTATAATTTCACTCAAACTATAGCAGGTTCTAAATGCATAATCGCCTATGCTTGTAAGGCTGTTGGGTAAAGTGATAGAAGAAAGTGATAGACAACCATCAAAAGCATAATCACCTATGCCTATAACGTTAGCACCATCCTGTCCGCCGGCAAAGACTACACTTCTTAGGTTCTTAAGTCCAGCGAATGCCCCGCCTTTAATTTCTTCAACCGTTGCGGGAACAGTGTAGGATGAAAGGTTAGGAATTAATTCTGCCATTGCAGGAACTTTATAAAGGATTTTTCCATCACTAGAATATAGAACGCCGTAAGAATCAACTTTAAATGATGCATTTAAGTCTGCAATCGTAAACTTCTTCAATGAGTAACAAGCAGTAAATGCGTTGTCACCAATGCTTGCAACGTTAACAGGAAGTACGATTTCATCAACGTAAAGTACCCTATCAAAACGAGCAAAAGCATTATCAGCGATACTAACAACAGGTTTTTGATTATAAGTATCCGGTATCCTAAGCACTAAGTGAGAATACTCTGCAAGATTGGTTTCGAATCCAACTACTGAATAGGAAGAGGGATTTTCTGCATTATCAGCTTCAAAAATCAAGCCTTCCGTGCCTACAAGCTCATCAGACCACTTAGCATAAAGTACAACGTCTTCCGTAATCTTCAAAGTGTTTAAATCAACAGGTAGCGTAATGAACTCATTTTCGGTATACCAACCTTCAAAGATAAACTTGCTTGGTTGAGCATCGGGATACGTAGGCGTTGTTAACGTCGTAGGAGCAATGGAAGAAATGCCTATGGTGGCGTAATCAACAGCCATGGGAATTCCTACGTTCTCATAATTATATACGTATTCATCGCCATCTTTTGTCACAACCAAATTTTTGAAGGTAACGTTAAATTGTTTAACTTTGGCAAAGGCATAGAAAGCCCTATCATAGAACAAATCTTCGCTATATTCATGGAAATCATAAATGACAATACCTTCTTTAGCACTTTCTACAGAATAGGAAATCGTGCGAGCTCCTTCAATCCAATACGTTGTATTGGTGGGTAAAATACCACTAGACGGTTGAAGGGTTGAATAATACTTACCATTATAGAATACGTAATCACCCGTTGCATATGAAACTGTTTCATCGAAAATCGGAGCATATGCTTTATATTCCCAGTGACTTATTTCATAGCCTTCCATAATCCACGTAGGCGGAATTATTATGCCTTGAGCTACGCCGTCTTTAATTTCAACCTTAACGTCGTCATAACGTACAGGCTCAATGTTTACATTTTCTAAGCCTTGTGATGAGTCAAGTATAAAATCTACAATAAACGGGCGTCTTACAACTTCATAATAGAACGTTGCATTATCAATTACGTCAACGGGGAACGTTACCTTCTT
>JAZNYA010000071.1:0-3291 GCA_045594145.1 Candidatus Stercoripulliclostridium sp.
TCCAACAGCGTTCAAGAAGCCCAAGACCTTGCTCTAGTAGCTCACCTTGCTACCCTAGAAGCAAAAGTTCCCTTCCTACACTTCTTCGACGGTTTCCGTACTTCTCACGAAGTAAGCAAGATTGTTGCTATCGAATACGCAGACATGAAGGCTCTCGTAGTTATGAAATATATCGATGATTTCCGTGCTCGTGCTCTTAACCCTGAACACCCCATCCAAAAGGGTACCGCACAAAACGCAGACATTTACTTCCAAAACAGAGAAGCTTGCAACAAGTACTATGAAGCAGTTCCCGCTATCGTTACCAAGTACATGGAAAAGGTTAGTGCTCTCACCGGCAGAAGCTATCACCTATTCGATTACGTTGGTGCAGAAGACGCAGAAAAGGTCATCGTTATGATGGGCTCCGGTGCAGAAGCTGCTGAAGAAACCGTAAATTACCTAATCGCTAAGGGACAAAAAGTTGGTCTTCTTAAGGTTAGACTTTATCGTCCCTTCGATACCGCTGCATTTGCTGCCGCTATCCCCCAAACCGCTAAATACATCACCGTTCTTGATAGAACCAAGGAAGCAGGTTCCATCGGCGAACCCCTTTATCTTGACGTTGTTGCTGCTCTCAAGGGCAAGACCGACGCTATCATCCTTGGCGGAAGATACGGCCTTGGTTCAAAGGAATTCAATCCCACCATGGTTAACGCTATCTACAAGAACATGGGTGGCGAAAACAAGACCGGCTTCAGCGTAGGTATCGTTGACGACGTAACCGGCAACTATCTACCCCTTGACGAATTCGTAAACGCTGCTCCCGCAGGTGCTATCTCTTGCAAGTTCTACGGACTAGGCTCCGATGGTACTGTTGGTGCTAACAAGAACAGCATTAAGATTATCGGCGGACACACCGATAAGTATGCTCAAGGTTACTTCGTATACGACAGTAAGAAATCCGGTGGTATCACCATTTCTCACCTTCGTTTCGGCGACACCCCCATCAAGAGCTCTTACCTAATCGACAGTGCAGACTTCGTTGCTTGCCATACTCCTTCCTATCTGTATCGTTACGATATGCTTAGCGACATCAAAGAAGGCGGTACCTTCCTACTTAACTCCATTTGGGAACCCGAAGAAATGGATAAAGAACTTCCCGCTCAAGTTAAGAACGCTATCGCAAGCAAGAAGCTAAAGTTCTACACCATCGATGGTAACAAAGTTATTTCTTCTATCGGCGCAACCAAGGGCGTTAACACCGTTATGCAAGCTGCATTCTTCAAGCTCGCAGAAGTTATCCCCTATGCTGATGCAGAAAAATATATGAAAGAAGCTATCAAGAAGACCTACGGCAAGAAGGGCGACGCTGTTGTTAACATGAACTATGCTTGTGTTGACGGCGCTATCGCTGGCCTAAAGGAAGTTAAGTATCCCGAATCTTGGGCAACCTGTACCGATGGTGCAGCTATGATTGAACCCGCTGACGATAAGTACTTCCGTGAAGTTGTTAACCCCATCCTAAAGCAAGAAGGCGACAAGCTCCCCGTTTCTGCTTTCAACGCTGATGGTTCCGTTCCCGTAGGCACCACCAAGTTCGAAAAACGTGGTACCGCAGTTAAAGTTCCCGTATGGAACATGGCAAACTGTATTCAATGTAACCAATGTTCTTACGTATGTCCCCATGCAGTTATCCGTCCCGTTCTTGCTACCGAAGCACAACTCGCAGGTGCTCCCCAAGGCTTTGACGTTAAGGATGCAGTAGGCTTCAAGGGATATAAGTATAGAATCCAAGTTTCTCCCTACGATTGTACCGGTTGCGGTTCTTGCGTAAACGCATGTATCGCTAAGACCAAGGCTCTAGAAATGAGACCTATCGCAGAAGCTATCGCTCTTGATGCTGTTAACGCTGAATTTGCTTTCAACCTTCCCGAAGCAGACAAAGTTTACAACACCAACACCGTTAAGGGTAGCCAATTTGCTAAGCCCCTATTCGAGTTCAGCGGTGCATGTGCAGGCTGTGGTGAAACTCCCTACGTTAAACTCGTTACCCAACTCTTTGGTGACAGAATGATAGTTGCTAACGCAACCGGTTGTTCTTCCATCTACGGCGGTTCTGCTCCCACCTGCCCCTATACCACTAACGATAAGGGTCATGGTCCCGCATGGGCAAACAGCTTGTTCGAAGACAACGCTGAATTCGGTTATGGTATGCAACTTGCTGTTTCCGCAAGACGTGAAAAGATTGAAGCTGACATGAAGAAAGCTATCGAAGCTAACTGCGTTGCTGCTGAAACCGTTGCTGCATTCGAAGAATGGATGGCTAACAAAGACGACGCTGATGCAAGCGTAGTAGCAAGCGATAAAGTTAAAGCTGCTCTAGCAAACGAAAACTGCGAATGCCTATCTTACATCAAGGGCAACCTTGACTGCTTGGTAAAGAAGAGCGTTTGGATTTTCGGTGGTGACGGCTGGGCATACGATATCGGTTACGGCGGTCTTGACCACGTTCTAGCAAGTGGCGAAGACGTTAACGTTCTCGTTCTTGATACCGAAGTTTACTCCAATACCGGTGGTCAAGCAAGTAAGTCCACTCCTACCGGCTCTATCGCTAAGTTCGCTGCAAGCGGTAAAAAGGTAAAGAAGAAAGACCTTGGTATGATGGCTATGAGCTATGGCTACGTTTACGTTGCTCAAGTAGCAATGGGTGCTAACCCCAACCAACTCCTTAAGGCTCTTAAGGAAGCAGAAGCATACAAAGGACCTTCTCTCATCATCGCTTACGCAACCTGTATCAACCACGGCGTAAACATGTCCAACCCCATGGGCGAAATGAAGAAGGCAGTTGACTGCGGTTACTGGCAACTTTATAGATTCAATCCCGATCTTGCTGACCAAGGTAAGAACCCCTTTACTCTCGATAGCAAAGAACCTACCGGCGACTACAAGGCATTCCTAACCGGCGAAACCCGTTATGCATCCTTGAAGAAGATGTTCCCCGCTGTTGCAGAAAAACTTTACGAAGTAAACGAAAAAGAAGCAAAGGCTCGTTACGAAGGTTACAAGAAGCTCAGTGAAAACTAATCCGTTAATTTAATATAGAATAAGCACCGAGAAATCGGTGCTTATTTTTTATGTAGCAGCTATAAAAATGCGTTAGTTCAAATGAAATTTGACGGGAAAGATGAAAAAGCCCACGCCGGACTTTACTTAAAGTAAACGACCGAGTGGGCTTTTGTGTTTTACTATGAAGTTCGTTAAAATAACGTGTTTTTAGATTCTCTTGCAGAGTTCGGTAAAGATAACTCC
>JAZNYA010000072.1:0-11427 GCA_045594145.1 Candidatus Stercoripulliclostridium sp.
ACTTTCCTAAGACCGCTTGGCCTCCGACTTGGACTACCGCTTGTATTCGTTCTATTACTTATGCTCCTTGCTCGTGTTTGGGACGCAATAAACGACCCCTTGATGGGCATCATCGTAGATAGAACTAAGCCGAGAAAAATAGGTAAGATGAAACCATATATTATATGGTTTGCTATTCCTATCGCAGTAGCAACCTTCCTTATGTTCTATGCTCCGGAAGGATTTAACACTACCCAAAATATGATTTATGCGGGCGTAATTTATATTGCGTGGGGTATGCTTTATACCGCTGCGGACGTACCGTTCTGGGCACTCCCCAACGTTATGACTCCAGACCCCGAAGAACGTGGTGGTATCATTTCTTTTGCTAAGACCGTCAACGGCGTAGGTAGTGCTGTTCCCATGGCAATATTTATGATTTTAAGCTGGATTCCCTATTTCTCATCGGGTGCATCTCTTCAAGCAGAAAAGCAAAAATATATGGTAATAGCTCTTGTTTGCTCCCTTATCGGTACGGCTCTATATCTGCTTGCTTTCTTCTATCCCAAAGAGAGAGTTATCATTCCCCCTAAAGCAAAACGTGACCCTGGCGAACCCGGAACGCTCAAGAGAATATTCACCTGCAAACCCCTTATGCTAGTAGTTCTTTGCGGTGTTCTTTCCAGCGGTAGATATATGATGCAAGCAGCTGCAATTCACGTTGCTCGTTACGCTTTCTATATTGGACCCAGCCTAGAAGGACTAAGCGGTGACGCTCTTCAAAACGCTCTTTCCGGCTCCGTTGGTACGGTTTCTACCATATTCCAAATTTGTAGTGCTATCGGTATGTTCGGCTCTATGCTCGCAATGCCCCTTCTTTATAAGAAGTTCAACTACAAACAAATAATCATCGTATCATGCCTTGGCGGATTCGTAGCAAGTATAGTTACCACCGTGCTCGGTGCATGCTCCATTTATACTACTGCAAACTGGCTGGTATATCTCATGATACCTTTCATCATCATACAATGTATACCGCTTGGAGCATTGAACATCACTATGTTTGCTATGATAGGCGACTCTCTCGACTATCTTGAATGGAAGACCGGCTTTAGAGATAACGCACTCGGTGCTGCATGTCAATCCTTCGTAAATAAACTAGGTAACGCATTTGCAACCACCTTTATCGTTATTATGTACCTAATCGTCAATATCGACCCCGCTCAATCGGTTGCTCAAGAAGCCGTAAAGACCATTCTCGATATGACGGGCGGACAAAGATTCGGTATGTTTGCTCTCGTATCTATCGTACCGGGACTAAGCTTACTACTTTGTGCCGTACCGATTTTCTTCTATGACATTGTAGGCGAAAAGAAGGATATGATTACGAGAGAATTAGAAGTAATGCGACTAGAAAAAGGCATAAACATAGAAGCATAAAAAGGAGTTAATATGTTCAAATATCCCAAATTTATAGGTGGAAAACAAGTACTTACTCGTGTTTATGACAACACGAAAGATATGCTTATGAACATAACCGCCTACAACCTAAAAGAAGGCGAGAGCATAACGCTTGGCGAACCGGAAATGGAAACAGCCATACTTCTTTTGAAGGGAGACGTTACCTTCTACTATGAAGAAAAAGAAGAAAAGGCTGTTAGGAGTGGAGTGTTTACCGATGCTCCTACGTGCTTGCACGTTTCTAAAGACGTAGAAGTTGTCGTTCACGCTAACGCATATTCCGAAATTTTGGTTCAATCCACGGAAAACGAAAGGGAATTCCCGTCCAAGCTTTATCGTAAGGCAGACATAACGTCGTTCGTATCTTGCGAAGGCAGATGGGAAAACACCGCCGTTCGTGACGTTGTTGATATTATAAATATCAAAGTTGCACCGTATTCAAATATGGTGCTTGGTGAAGTATATGCTCGCCAAGGAAGATGGTGGAGTTATATTCCCCATGACCATCCCCAACCTGAAGTATATTACTATAAATTCGATAGGGAAGAAGGTTTTGGTGCTTGCTTTATAGGAGAAAAGGCATATACCATCAAAGATTGTTCCGTTGGTATGTTCCCCGGTGGAAAGACTCACGCACAAGTAACGGCTCCCGGATACCCCATGTATTGTGCTTGGATGATTCGTCATCTTCCCGGAGACCCTTGGGATAACACAAGAACAGACGATCCCAGATATACTTGGTTATTGGAGGAATAGAAATGAAAACAATAAAAATGTCCGTTGGCGAAGCGGTTATAAAGTTTTTAGATAATCAATACGTTTCCTTTGATGGAAATGTAGAAAAGTTTGTAGAAGGCGTATTCACGGTGTTTGGCCACGGATGCGTGCTTGGTATGGGCGAAGCACTCGCTATGGGTGAGCATAGCTTAAAGGTATATCAAGGCAAAAACGAACAAGGTATGGCTCACGTTGCAATGAGTTATGCAAAGCAAAACAATCGTAGAAAGATAATGCCTTGTATATCAAGTATTGGTCCCGGTGCTGCTAACATGGTAACGGCGGCGGCTTGTGCTACCGTCAACAATATTCCGTTGTTGCTCCTTCCCGGCGATACGTATGCAACTCGTCGTCCCGACCCCGTACTTCAACAATTAGAGCAACCTTACGATTTGAACGTAACGACTAACGATGCTTATAAGGCAGTAACTCGTTATTTTGATAGAATAGTTCGTCCGGAAATGTTGGAAAGTGCATTGAATAATGCAATGCGAGTTCTTCTTGATACCGCTCATACCGGTGCAGTATGTCTGGCTATGCCACAAGACGTACAAGGTGAAGTATATGATTTCCCGGCAAGGATGTTTGAAAAAACCGTTCGTCGCATTACTCGTCCGGTAGCCGTTAAGGAAGAAATAGCAGATGCCGTTGCACTCATAAAAGAAGCCCAATATCCGTTGATAGTAGTTGGCGGTGGTGCAAGATATAGCGAAGCGGGTGCAGTTATAGAAGCATTTGCAGAAAAATATAATATTCCCTTTGCAGAAACTCAAGCAGGAAAGTCGACTATAAGTTCTGCATCCCCATATTATCTTGGCGGACTGGGCGTAACGGGCAACGGTTGTGCAAATAAGGTAGCAATGAAAGCAGACCTTATTCTTGCACTCGGCACTCGTTTTACCGATTTTACGACGGCATCTAAGACCCTATTTAATGAAAAAGCAAAGGTTGTAACCATAAATACTTCCACGTTCCATGGCTCCAAGATGAACGCAACCATGTTAACCGGTGACGTAAAGGCAACCCTAGAAGTTTTGTCAACAGCTATTGGTGAATATAAGAGTGCATACGTGGACGAATACCAAAATGCACAACAATGGTGGAAGGAAGAAATGGCAAGATTGACGTCCATAAAGTATTCCGATTCGTTGGTTCCGGAAGTAAAAGCTTTTACTCCCACAACGATGAAAGATTTCTCCCAAGCTACCGGCTCTAAGCTATGTCAAACGACGGCACTCGGCATCGTAAGAGAACAAATACCCGGTGATGCAATAGTAGTAGGTGCATCCGGCTCCCTTCCAGGCGATATGCAAAGAATGTGGGAAACTGAAAGTTTGTATACCTATAACATGGAATATGGCTACTCATGTATGGGTTATGAAATACAAGGTGCTTTCGGAAGCAAGCTTGCTTGTCCCGATAGAGAAGTATATGCAATGGTAGGCGACGGTGGATATTTAATGCTCCACAGCGAACTCGTAACTGCCGTTCAAGAAGGCGTAAAAGTCAACGTCATATTGTTCGATAACGGTGGATTTGGATGCATTAACAATCTCCAAATGGGCAAGGGAATTAAGAGCCTTGCAACCGAATTCCGTTATGGAGCAAAAGCAGATACTCCCTTCCTTTCTATCGACTACGCAAAGAGTGCAAGTGGTTACGGCTTGAAGACTTATACCGCAAAGACGGAAGAAGAATTGGTTTATGCTTTGCAAGATGCATTAAAGCAAAAAGTCAGCACGCTCATTGACGTCAAAGTTCTTCCTAAGACCATGACCGACGGATATGAAGGCGGATTCTGGCAATGTGGCGTCACTCATAATCCAAGAAACCAAAAGCAACAAGAGGCTCTTGACGACCTTTTGAATCACATTAAAAAATAACACGAGGTAAATTATGCTAGACAAGAAAAAGATTAAATTAGGTATTGCTCCTATTGGTTGGACTAACGACGACATGCCCGACTTGGGTGCTGAAGTTACCTTTGAACAATGTGTAAGTGAAATGGCACTAGCAGGATATAAGGGCTGTGAAATCGGCAACAAATATCCCACCAAGATAAACACCTTAAGAAGAGCATTGAATCTTAGAAAACTAAAAATCGCTAACTGCTGGTTTTCGTCTTTCATACTCACTAAACCTTTTTATGAAGTAGAAACCGACTTCCGTGCTAAATGCAAATTCCTAAAAGCAATGGGTGCAAAAGTCATAGGCATAAGCGAACAAAGTTACTCCATCCAAGTCCAAATGGAAACCCCCGTTTTCGAAAAGAAATACGTTATGAACGACGATGAGTGGAATCTTATGTTTATGGCGGTAAACAGGCTTGGTGAAATTGCTCTTACCGAGTATGGCATAAACCTTACGTATCATCATCATATGGGTACCGTCATCCAAACGGAAGCAGAAATCGATAAGTTCATGGCCGGAACTAACCCCGAATTCGTCAGCCTTCTCTTCGATAGTGGTCACCTTGCATACTGCGGTGAAGACTATATGAGAGTGCTTCGCAAGTATATTGGCAGAATTAAGCACGTTCACTTGAAGGATATCCGTCCCGACGTAGTAGCAGAAGTAAAGAGAAATCATCTTAGCTTCCTACAAGGCGTAAGAAAAGGAACCTTCACCGTTCCCGGCGATGGTAGCATAGACTTTGCTCCCATTTTTGAAGTCATAGCAAAATCCGGTTACGAAGGATGGCTACTGGTAGAAGCTGAACAAGACCCCCAAATTGCTAACCCCCTAGAGTATGCAATTAAAGCTAGAAAGTACATTAAGACCATAGGCAAAATTTAATTTAACGCAATAAGGAAAAGGAGAACGTTATTATGATGAATATTGGTATCATAGGTGCAGGAAGAATAGGCAAGGTTCACGGCGAATCCGTCATGAGATTTGTTAAAAACGCAACCGTTAAAGCAATAGCCGACCCGTTCATGAACGAAGAAACTATCGCATGGGCAAAGGGTATGGGAATAAATGAAATCTATACCGACTATCACGACATTTTGAACGACAAGGACATCCAAATCGTGCTTATTTGCTCGTCTACCGACACCCACTCCAAGATAAGCCTTGAAGCAATCGCTGCAGGAAAACATATCTTCTGTGAAAAACCCATCGACCACGATGTTAATAAGATTAAAGAAGTTATAGATGCACTAAAGAATTCTAACGTTAAATATCAAGTTGGCTTTAACCGTCGCTTCGACCACAACTTTATGGCAGCACGTGAAGCCGTTAAAGCGGGAAAAATCGGCGACTTGAACATCCTTAAGATATGTTCTCGTGACCCCGGTGCACCGCCTGTAAGTTACATTAAAGTTAGCGGTGGTATCTTCCTAGATATGACCATCCACGATTTCGATATGGTAAGATTTATGAGTGGTGACGAAGTCGAAGAAGTATATGCTATCGGTGGCGTTTTGGTAGACCCGGCAATCGGCGAAGCCGGAGATATCGATACCGCTATAATTACTCTAAAATTAAAGAGTGGTGCTCTTGCAGTAATTGATAACTGCCGTAGAGCAACGTATGGCTATGACCAAAGAGTAGAAGCTTTTGGAAGCCTGGGCCAAGTAGCAATTGGCAACGATACCGATTCTCTTGCAGTTATTTCTAACGCAGACGGCGTAACGAGCGAAAAGCCAAAGCTCTTCTTCCTGGAAAGATATATGGGTGCTTATACTGCGGAAGTTAACTCCTTTATCCAAGCAGTAGAAAACGATACCCCCACGGAAGTAGGTGTTGTGGATGGATTAAAACCCGTTCTCATCGGACTTGCAGCAAAGCTTTCTCTCAAAGAAAACCGTCCTGTAAAAATCAAGGAAATAGAAGAACAATACGGACTATAGTATCCTAAAAAGCAATAAAATAACGCCCAAAATGAAAGTTTTGGGCGTTTTAGGAGTAAGAAATCATGCCTAATTTGATAACACACATTTGGTTTGGGAAAGAAGTTCTAAAGAAACTAGACAAGGACTTGGCGGATAAAATTGCCGAGCATAAGGATGCCTTTATCCTAGGCAACATGGGACCCGATTTTATGTATGCAATAAGGGAACTGGGTTTTCCCACTCGTGCCTACCCGAACTCCCTTCACCACAATTATGCTTGTGCAACGTTCGAAGCAATTGCAAGGTACCTAAAAGAAAAGGATAGTCCTATCGCATTTAGTTACGCAATGGGCATGCTTTGCCATTACGTTGCCGACAAGAATTTGCACTCGTACGTAAATGCTCTTTGCGAAGGCCACGTTGCAATAGCTCTTCCCGGCAAGGCACATCCGTATTCTCATGGCTTTATTGAAAGTGCAATAGATACCTATATTATCACGGAAAGAATGGGAATAGCTAACCCCAATAAATATTTCCCCGACCGTGACTTAAAGTCGAAGCTTAAAACTCGCAGAGAAATCGGCAAGATGTTTAGAGATTGCGTAGACGAAGTACATGGCTACCATATTAAGCCGTGGCAAGCAAGCCTTTCTTTCCAATTAACTAGATTGTTCATTTGGGTAGCAAACGACCCATACGGCATAAGACATCCGCTGATTAGAAAAGTGGAAGATGTTTTGATGGGTGGTACTATGCAGGTTACCGCTTTGATGCGTCCGCCTATTGAATACGGAAAAATCGACTATCTAAACTTTGAGCATCGCTCGTTTAGAGAAGTAAGAAACGAAGACAAGCTCGTAAATTACGATGCTATGCAAATACTTGATTCAGCAATAGAAGAAGCAATAAGCGACTATATCCCCGAATTTTATTCGGCAATTAAAGAAGGCTCTGCTCTTACCAAAAACAAGTATGACGTCAATTACGAAGGCGTAAGAGCGGGCAATATCTAAAGGAGAAAATTATGGAAAATAACGTTTACGACGTCGTCATAGTAGGTGCCGCAACAAGTGGTGCATGGCTGGCAAGAAGCCTGGCAGAAAAGGGACGCAAGGTAAAAGTAATAGAAAAACTCAGCGAAGAAACGCTAGGCAGAAGACTGGATATCTTTCACGTCGCAAAGCGGGAATTTGAGCGTTTTGGGTTGCCGGAAGTGAGAGAAGGGGATCTGGAATACGCATTTAGCTTTGATGAAACGTTGACGTCATCGCCATACAATCGTCACCCTAAAGTAACTCGTGATACCATAGTCGGCATGCATATGGCAGAGTACATACTCCTTATGAACAAATATGCGAAAGAAGCCGGTGCAGAGATAGAATACTCTGCTCCGTTTAGGTCGTTCATAATGGAAGACGGCGTTGTTAGGGGCGTAAATTACGGCGAAGATAAAACAGCATATGCAAAGGTCGTAATAGATTGTTCCGGCGTAGAATCCGTAGCAAGAAGAGCGTTGCCGGAAGGATACGGCGTAGAGACCTTTGAAGTAACTCCGGAAGATAAGTTCTACGTCATACTTCGTTACGTTAAGTTCCTTGGCGAAAAACCTGCACTCAATGGTTGGCCTTTCTATAAAACTTGGATAGCTCCCTGTGCGGACCCGGACGGAGCCATCATCGGCATCGGTGCTTGCCATAGCTATGATTATGCGGAAGAAGTTTATGCTCAATTCGAAAAAGATATAGAAATCCCCCCGTATGAATTGACTAGAATAGAGCGTGGTACGACTCCTTATACCCGCCCGCCTTTCAGTTTTGTAGGTGATAATTTTGTTGTTAGCGGAGATGCCGGATGCTTGACCAAGCCCAACAACGGCGAAGGAGTAACAAGCAGTATGGTTCACTTGGAAATCGTAAGCGAAGTCGTAGATAAAGCTATTGGAGCGGGTGATACCACTAAAGAAGCATTGTGGGAAATTAACGTTGAATACAACAAGAAGCAAGGTGCGGATTTTGCATCTACCCGTGCGATTTTAACAAAAGCCGTTAATGCTACCCGTGATGAATTTGAACTTTTCTTTGAAAAAGATATCATCTTCAACGAAAAATTCCTTAATGGTGTTGCAGAAAGTCCGGAAATAAAAATGACTTTGGGCGATATTTGGAATATTGTAACCGGCGTTCTTGGCGGATTAATAAATAAACGTCTTTCTTGGAAAACCATCAAGGCCTTAATAGAAGGTTTATCCCTTGGCGGACAACTCAAAACCCACTACCTAATGTTCCCCAAAACTCCCGAAAAGTATAATGAGTGGGCTGTAAGGGCTGGGGATTTGTGGAATAGGGTTGGCAAAATGAAGTAAAAACGCATTATTTTGGCGACCTAGTTAGAAAAGATAAAAAACGTACTCAGTCATTTACCCCTAAGTAAACTCCTGTCGTACGTTTTTTTCTTTCCGTCCTATCTCATCCAAACTAATGCGTTTTTAAGGAGTCTAACAATAGGACGAAATAACTCAAACTTTCGAATAAGGTTATTTTAGCGAAATACATCACAAAAAAAGACAGATTTCCGGTGTTATAGTAAATAAAAAAGAGCCGATATCGGCTCTTTTAGTTTAACGTAAATTGGGTTTAAAACAATCCGTTGCCGTTTATTGCATCGGCGGCTTCTTCGGTAGCAATATATACGATATTTGCATTAATACCTACGATACTATATTCTTCGGTTTCTATTTCGCCAAGGCTGTCGTAGTATTCGGTTGCCGTTTCTTCGGAAGAGAAGAAATACATCGTAAGTTCTATTTCACCTTCTTCGTTTTTTGCGATTAGGTAGGTTTCTACGTTTTCGTTAAGAGTAACGATTTTTGCATCTTCATCTTCATATACGTCTACGAAGTAATTAGCTTCTTCAAGCATAGCGATTGCTTCGTCTGCGGTTGCAGGGAAGGGGAAGAGAAGCAAGGAAACAACAACGATAACCGCCGCAATAATTATTGCAACAACAAGAGATATTGCCCAAACAATAAGGTATGCTTTTGCAAAAGTGCGTTTGCTCGGGTTTATCTTTCCGTTGTTTTTGTTTGCCCAAGCGATTAGAGCGATTATGTTAACGATAGGAATTAGTAGTATAACAAGAGTGCCTACCCATTGCTTTGTGGTAAGTGGTCTTGCCGTTTCTACCATGGGCTTTTCTTCCTTTTTAGGATTCCTTTTGCCTACGCTATAATCGGTGGGATAGTAGGGGTTTGCTTTTGAACCGTTACCGCTAACGGCTTGAGCGTGACTCATCTTTTTTTGTTCTTTAGTTAGCTTTTGTTTTTTAGCCATGATGAACTCCTAATCAATTATACTAATAAGTATACCATACTTTCGTACGGACGTAAAGTAGTATCTTTTAGAGTTTCGGGACAGTCTTTGTAATTGCTTATTTCAAGAGAGCAGTGAGAGTAAGCACAGCTTGCCGGAACTTTAAATTTAACTTCCTTGTTCTTGAAATTACATATTACGAACAATCTCTTGCCTTCATACCAACGTTCATAGCACATAATGTCTTTTGAAGAAGTATAATTGGTTTTATAAATACCGTTTTTGATTATCTCGTTGCCCTTTCTGTATGCAATGAGTTTTTTATAGAAATTATAGATGCTATCGGGGTCGGCCATAGCTTCTTCTACGTTAATTTCTTTGTAGTTCGGGTTGATGGGCATCCAGGGAGTGCCGGTGGTAAAGCCTGCATTTTCTCCCGCCGTCCATTGAACAGGGGTTCTTGCATGGTCTCTTGCACGCTTTAAAAAGATTCTGTGAGCGATACCTTTCAGCAAGGGCTCGAAGACGCCAAGTACTTTTCTAACGTACGTAACAAGAACGTCTTGATATTCGTCCAAGTTCTTAAATGGGTAGTTTGTCATCCCGATTTCTTGTCCTTGGTATACGTAAGGTATGCCTTGGTGAAATTGGTTGGCGATAGCAAGCATCTTTGCAGCTTCTTTGCGGTGTTCGCCGTAGTCGCCAACAAAGCGGGGAAGAGAACGGGGTTGGTCGTGGTTTTCCAGGTATAGAGAATTCCAGCCCTTACCATAAAGTCCCCATTGCCAACGACGGAAAACTTTCTTGAATTGTACTAGGTTAAATTTCTTGGGAAGTAGTTGAGCGATGGTGTCGCAGTTGACGTGTTCAAAGGTGAAAACGGTATCGAGTTCGTTTCTGTCTTCTGCGGTATAAAGTAGGCCTTGCTCTATTGTAACACCACTAGCTTCACCAACCGTCATACAGTCGTAGTTGGAAAGCACTTCTCTGTTTAAATCGTTAAGATAGCGGTGGATGTTGGGGCCGTGGGTAAAGTGCTCGTCTCCACGTATGCCGATGTTCCATTTGCCGTTGGGTAGGCCTTCTACTTTGCTGATATAGGTTATAACGTCACAGCGGAAACCATCTACGCCCAGGTCCAACCAATATTTTACAAGAGAATGTACTTCTTCTCTAACCTTCGGGTTGTCCCAGTTTAAGTCGGGTTGTTTTTTGCTGAACAAGTGGAGATACCACTCACCCGTGGTTTCATCATATTCCCAAGCAGGACCGCCGAATCTGGACGTCCAATTGTTCGGTGGGCGTTTGCCGTTTTTGCCTTTACCTTTTCTCCAAATATAATAATCACGATAGGGATTATCCTTGGATTTTTTGGATTCTTGGAACCAATAATGTTCATCGGAAGTGTGGTTTACAACAAGGTCCATAACGAGCTTGATGCCACGTTCATGCATGCCGGCAATCATTTCCTTCCAATCATCAAGGGTTCCGAACTCGTCCATTATGTCACGATAGTCTGAAATATCGTAGCCATTGTCGTCGTTGGGGGATTTGTAGCAGGGGGATAGCCAAACTGCGTTTATGCCTAGGTCTTTAAGATAGTCGAGTTTTTCAATAATACCCCTAATATCGCCTATGCCGTCGCCGTTGCTGTCTTTAAAACTTCTGGGATAAATTTGATAAATGACGGCGTCTTTATACCATCTTGTACGTTCCATAGATATACTCCTTAGGTGGTTTTTCTATATAAATAAATCGCATAACAAAATCTCGCATGTGCGAGTCTTTGTTATGCGTGTTTTTTATTAGTAGGGGGAATAGCCTTCCCCCAAGACGTTTTTAGATGTCGAGTTTGTTAAGGATTTCTTTTAGAGCCTTTGCTTCTTCGATGCTAAGGGTCATACCTTTACCCATTCTTTCGTGGTCGGGAGCCCATTCACGAAGGTCAAGACGGGGGTCACGGTCGTTCCAACTTACGTAGTTGAGTTCCTTGGTCCAGCCTCTAGCAGAAGTGCTAAGAACACCACAAGCCTTAGTGATATCATATTTTAGTTCAGCGGGCATAA
>JAZNYA010000073.1:0-1829 GCA_045594145.1 Candidatus Stercoripulliclostridium sp.
AAATGACCGAGAGAGTTTTTGTTTTCCTATGGTTTTCGCCAAAATAGCGTGTTTTTACTTTAGGTTACGAACAATACGCTCCACATACGGTACCGACCACTTATACCCCCACAAAAGCAAAGCATCGTAGATAAAAAAGATGCAGACGAACATAAGGTTCAAAAGGAAATAAAGAAGACCTTTGTTTTCGGTGGAAATGTTAAGAGCTTCAAAGTTGACGATGAAAATATTGGTGAGATAATATAGGACAAAGAACACGAAACAAGCGTATACGAGTTTAATCGGATAGGCAAAATACCATTTTATTTTGTCTTTTTTGTCATCCATAAAAACGGTTAAGATAGTATATGCTCCGCCGATTAATACAAACGGAAGTATATGTATATTTGCAAAAATACCGCCCAACGCACATACTGCAACGTAAGCGAGAATTGCTTCACGATAGTATTTTTGCGTAAGCGGTAACGCTATCCCAACCGCTGCGAGTACGTTTAACGACAAACTCATATTGGGAATATAAAATGAAAGTATAACAGCTATGAGCGAAATTGCCGAAGAGACTCCGGCAAGTGCTATTTTTTTTGAAGAAATCCTTTTCACCTTAACAGCAGGAAATCAAGTCTCCGCCCATACATTCACAGCAACAATCTGCACAGATGAGACCTTGGCAACAATCACAGGGAGTCATTCCGCCACGATGTCTACCATCATAGCCGTCGTCACGATAGGAACGTCTATTTTCTTCATGGCCGTCTCCACTTTCTCTGTATGCATAGAATCCTTGCGTTTGGGGTTTACCTACTCTTTCTTGCATGCGACTATATGCCTCCGAATAAGTTTCGTTTTGTGGTTCAATTACGGTTGCAGTCTTAAGATGCTCTAAAGCTTCATTATTCCTTCCGGTTCCGGCAAAAACGATAGATTGCAAGAAATGCCATCTTGCTCCCCTAATTTTAATTTCGTCGAGTTTGCCTTGTGCTTCAACGTATTCCTTCCCCTTCACAAGACGGTCTATTTCCAAATATTCGTCTTCGCTGGTGGGTTCAACAACTTCCGGAATAATAACTTCTCTTGAACGCAAAACGTCTTCTGCATCCCTATAAGCTTGTTCTATTTCATCCAAGCGTTCGCAAGCATAGGCACCTTCTTCGCCGGGAAGAAAACGCTTGCTTTCCCATTCTCTACGAGCCGTCTTATACGCATCATAAAGTTCATTTTGGGATACCGAATCTGTAACTCCTAGTATCATAAAAGGGTCTTTTTGCATTTTACACCTCTTGTTTCTAAAACTTCTTCCGTGCGTGTACGAAGGCCTACGTACACCACGTTAGAAAGGGGTCCTTCCGTTATGGTTATATCCATTTGGTCATAAGCTCTCTTAATGTTTCCCAGGTAGAAATAGAGCTTTTCTCTTACGACTTTTTGGATGCCATCAAGGACTTCGTCCGTTAGTTCCCCATCCACTTTGAGTGGATTATAATTGCCTTTTTTAACGTCTTTTAGTAGATCGTCATAGGCGTCTATCAAGTATATCCATCTACCCAAATTATCAGCTAACGTTACTAACAAATCATCATAGGTAGGACAGCATGCTTTTGCTACTGCAACAAGCATATCACCCGATGTTTTTGACGTTGCATCAAGATCTCTAGAATCCGCTTTTTCCAGTTCGTAAAGTTCTTTAAAGCAGTTTTTGAGTGCTTTATCAAGCTCATGATATCTCTTTGCGGCACGCTTATATTTGCCCTTAATATATAACTTTGCAATGCGATGCTTTAAGCTTCCCCTATCGGCTATATCGTCGTAAGCCTTGTAGTAACCAAGTATAG
>JAZNYA010000074.1:0-3099 GCA_045594145.1 Candidatus Stercoripulliclostridium sp.
TCTGTCATTTACCCCTAAGTAAACTCCTATCGTACGTTTTTTTCTTTACGTTGTAATATCTATGCTTTGTCCGGACCATTTAAGAAATCCCATATACTATCAAAAAACCTACGTATACAACTTTTTTTCTCTATATTGTGATATTCGTAATAATCATATGCTTCCCCTGTTACAGTGGGATTAAATTCGAAATAAATTTTATCTTCGATGTACTTATAGTCTAGCATAACAGTACAACGTTCGCCTTCTTTTTGATTTGTCCTAATATAAACGTATCCTTTTTCCGCCGTAAACAATTCTCTTGGAATCGTAACGCTAATCTTATTCTCATCACCCAAGAGTTCAGGATTAGTTGAACCTTTCAAAACAACATTTATAGGATACGCTTCGGCATTAAAATCATCAATAGAAAACAAAATCATGCTATTATAAAAATCGTTTGATTCACAATCAGCAATAAAAGATGTCTCCGCTTCAGAAAATGATGAATCCCCGGAATACTCACGAGCATATACTTTTAGTTGCTTAAACTGACTATATTGTCTATCGTTTTTAGGAATACTTGTTCCACAATAAAAATCAATTATAATGTCTTCATTAGCATCAAAAGTTCTATCTTCTTCTCTTATTAGATAGCACATTCTCATTATCATTTCAGGTTCAGCCGGCTTTTTCGCACACCCTACCATTAAGCCTGCTAAGCAAGCTAACAAAAGCACTACACAGACCAACTTTTCCAAATGAAATCTTTTTTTCATAGTATGCTCCTTTAGGACTATACCCCACTTATACTATACACAATCATATTACCTAAATAAATAGATATTGGAAAAATTTAACCAATTTTTAACTATAAGTTGACAGTATTTTTTTAATCCTTGCAAGCAAAACAAAGCTGAGTGAAGTCCTTTTGCATTAAAAAAGACAAACTTTCGCTTGCCTTTTTTTTCTATGGTTTTCGCCAAAATAGCGTGTTTTTTGAGTAAGTAAGAAATTACCAAGTACAAAAACCATACTATTTTAACGTTTGTATATTTTCCATTGGGAGATTTTTTTTGCTTGTCTTTCATCTGAACCAGCTCGTTTGTTCGCTACCCAAGCAAAAATGGGTACGACGCTAAGTTTTCCTTCACCGCTGATTGCAAAATGGAAAAACGCCACTTCTTTGTCCGGGTTGATTTCGTCATTGTTTGCCCAAATGCAACCTAAATCTTTTGCCCATTGGAGAAACTCTTTTCTTTCTTTTGGCTCTATTTCAAACCACACTTCTTTGCCACCTAATACTTCCTTAAAATTTTGCATAATATATGCCTCCTAAAAAATATTTCCACAAAGAAGCAAAAAGAAAAACCCATCGTAGATGGGTTTATTTTTTAGCATATATACAAACCCATCATTCAGCCTTTAGCACCTTGCTCTAAAGTAGGTTGCTGTGCGGTCAACGGGGCTGTCCCTAACGCACTCTTTATGGTATTTAAATTATAGCACACAAATGCAATAAAATCAATCGTTTTATTAAATTTAGACGTAAATGACCGAGTGAGTTCTTATATTTTTCTATGGATAACGCTAAAATGCGTGGTATTCGTACTTGGTAATTTCTTACTTGCTCAAAAAACACGCTAATTTAGATGAATTGGGCGGAAAAGAAAAAACTTGCGACGGGAGTTTGACTCCCCGTAAATGACTGAGCGGGCTCTTTTATTTTTCTATGGAGAACGCTAAAATGCGTGGTATTCGTACTCGGTAATTTCTTACTTACTCAAAAAAACACGCTAGTTTAGATGTTAGCCGACGGAAAATAAAAAACTTGCGACGGGAGTTTACTAGACGTAAATGACCGAGCGGGTTTTTTGTTTTTCTATGGATAACGCTAAAATAGCGTGTTTTTTAATAAAAATATATTGAACTTACATATAATATATGGTATAATAAGTGCAATCTTAAAATAGGAGACTCTCGGATTATGGAATTAACCAATAACAAATTCGTTCTCGATTTCGTTAAGAAGTATGCTGACCTTATGCAACCCGACCAAATCGTTTGGATTGATGGTAGCAAAAAGCAACTAAACGCTTTAACCAAAGAAGCATGCTCCACCGGCGAAGTCTATAAATGTAACTCTAAGTTACTACCCGGATGCCTTTATCACCGCACCGCAGTTAACGACGTTGCTCGTGTAGAAGGAAGAACCTTCATCTGTACTTCCACCAAGGAAATGGCCGGCCCCACTAACAACTGGATGGCTCCCGCAGAAGCTTATGCTAAGCTAGACGCTATCGCAGATGGTTGCATGAAGGGCAGAACCATGTACGTTATCCCCTACTCCATGTGCAAAATCGGCTCTCCGTTTGCAAAATACGGCATCGAACTTACCGACAGTATTTACGTTGTTCTAAACATGGCTATCATGACCCGTGTCGATAAGAAAGTTCTCGATAAAATCGTAGAAGGCGACTTCGTTCGTGGTATCCACTCCAAAGTTCAACTTGATGCAGAAAACCGTTATATCTGCCAATTCCCCGAAGACAACACCATTTACTCCCTTAACAGTGGTTACGGTGGCAACGTTCTTCTCGGCAAAAAGTGCTTCGCACTCCGCATCGCTTCCTACCAAGCTTGGAAGGAAGGCTGGATGGCAGAGCATATGCTCATCCTTGGCGTACAAAAGCCCAATGGCGAAGTTAAGTACATCACCGCTGCTTTCCCCAGTGCTTGCGGAAAGACCAACCTTGCTATGCTTATCCCCCCGGAATGCTACACTTCCAAGGGCTATAAGGTATTCACCGTAGGTGATGATATCGCATGG
Source organism: Candidatus Stercoripulliclostridium sp. (assembly GCA_045594145.1). Lineage (GTDB taxonomy): Bacteria > Bacillota > Clostridia > Christensenellales > DTU072 > Stercoripulliclostridium_A. Next base: position 2,810 of record JAZNYA010000074.1, read on the forward strand.
CTACGTAAAGGTAAGGGCGGACAACTTTATGCTGTTAACCCCGAAAACGGTTTCTTCGGCGTAGCTCCCGGAACCAATGCTAAATCTAACCCCAACGCTCTAGCTTCCACCAGAAAGGGCACCATCTTCACCAACGTTGTATTCAATCCCAAGGATAAGACCGTATGGTGGGAAGGCCTAGATAAGAATCCCCCCAAGAACGTTCTCGATTGGAAAGGTAACAAATGGAGTGGCGGTATGGTAGACGCAGACGGCAAAATTATCAAGGGTGCACATCCCAACAGCCGTTT
>JAZNYA010000075.1:0-1862 GCA_045594145.1 Candidatus Stercoripulliclostridium sp.
CATCACGATGGCGGTTATTCTACTTGGAGAGTGGACGTTACCAAGGCTTTACAACGTGAAAATTTGCTTGTTATAGCAGTTGATAATAGTCCTAGCGATAAAGTATATCCCCAAGTGGCAGACTTTACTTTCTACGGCGGATTATACCGTGACGTCAATTTAGTATGTGTTAGCGAAAGCCACTTTGATTTGGGATATTTTGGCGGTACCGGCGTTCAAATTACCCCGGAAGTGGTTGGTAAGGATGCAAAGGTTAACGTTAAGACTTGGATTACCAATTCTAAAGACGGACAAAGCGTTCGCTATACGATTCTTGATAAAGAAGGAAAGGTAGTTGCTACTACAACGTCCAGCCAAAACGAAGTAGAACTTTATATAGAAAACGTCACTCTTTGGAACGGAAGAAAGAATCCGTATCTTTATACGCTAGTAACCGAGCTATTAGAAAATGACAAGGTTTTGGACAACCTTTCTACACGTTTTGGATGCCGTTACTTTGAAATTGATGCAAACCGTGGGTTTATTCTAAACGGTGAAGAATATGCACTTCGTGGTGTATCACGTCACCAAGACAGATGGGGAGTAGGTAATGCACTATTGCCCGAACATCACAAGGAAGACGCAGAGCTTATTTATGAAGTAGGTGCTACAACCATAAGGCTTGCTCACTACCAACACGACCAATATTTTTATGATTTGTGTGATGAACTGGGCTTTGTAATTTGGGCAGAAATTCCTTATATATCCCAACACATGCCCGGCGGTAGAGAGAATACCATATCTCAAATGAAAGAGCTTATCACGCAAAACTATAACCACCCGTCCATCGTAGTTTGGGGACTTTCCAATGAAATTACCATGAAGGGAGAAGGGGACCCCGACTTATTGGAAAATCATCGCATCCTAAACGACCTTGCACACGCAATGGACAAGACCAGACTTACCACTATGGCAGCTGTTTCCCCTTGCCCCATGGATTGCGACTACATCCAAATTCCCGATACCGTTTCTTATAACCATTACTTTGGTTGGTATGGCGGAGAAACGGATATGAACGGACCTTGGTTTGATAAGTTCCATGCTAAGTATCCTAATATTCCTATCGGTTGCTCAGAGTATGGTTGCGAAGCTCTAAATTGGCATACGTCAAACCCTGTTCAAGGCGATTATACCGAAGAATATCAAGCATATTATCACGAAGAACTCATCAAACAATTCTTCACTAGAAAATATATGTGGGCAACGCACGTTTGGAATATGTTTGACTTTGGTGCAGACGCACGTGCAGAAGGCGGAGAAAACGGACAAAACCACAAGGGTCTTGTTACCTTTGATAGAAAGTACAAAAAAGATTCCTTCTATGCCTATAAGGCATGGCTAAGCGACGACCCGTTCGTACACCTTTGCGGTAAGCGTTATATCGATAGAGTAGAAGACGTTACCAAGGTAACCGTATATTCCAACCTTCCTGAAGTAGAACTTTTCGTTAACGGCGTTTCTATTGGCAAGAAGACGGCTCCCGACCATTTCTTCTATTTCGACGTAAAGAACGAAGGCGAAAGCAATATAGTTGCAGTAGCTGGTGATTATAAGGATGAAGGACTAATCCGCAAAGTTGAAAAGTTTAACGAAGCATATCGCTTAAGAGAAAAGAGTGCTATCCTAAATTGGTTTGACGTAACCGTCATTGATGGATATCTTTCCATTAACGACAAAATGAGCGATATCGTAGCAACTCCTGAAGGCGGTGCCTTGTTTGCTCAAATGTTTAGTGCAATGCTACCCAAGTCCGGCGATACCGTCATGGGCGGATTTGAAATGAACGAAAGCATGATGCAAATGATGGGTGGATTTACGTTCCT
>JAZNYA010000076.1:0-2669 GCA_045594145.1 Candidatus Stercoripulliclostridium sp.
TCTTTGGTTGCTTGACGTTGGCTATCTGAAAAATATGCGGGAACGGTTATAACTGCTTGGGTTACCTTTTGGCCGATATAAGATTCTGCATCGTTTTTAAGTTTGGTTAGAATCATTGCAGAAATTTCTTGGGGAGTATAGCTCTTATCATCGATGCTAACTTTATAATTCGTACCCATTTCTCTCTTTATGGATGAAACGGTTTTTGCGGGATTAACAACAGCTTGTCTCTTTGCAAGTTGTCCTACGAGTCTCTCACCATTTTTAGCAAAACCTACTACGGAAGGAGTAGTACGTGCACCTTCTGCGTTTGCGATAACGGTAGCTTCACCGCCTTCCATGACGGCTACGCAAGAGTTAGTTGTACCAAGGTCAATACCTATAATCTTAGACATTTATGTTCTCCTTATATATGATTTTCGATTTATTTTATTTAATTTGCGACTTTTACCATAGAAGGTCTAATGACTTTTCCGTCACGAGTGTACCCTTTTTGTAAAACTTCGACTACTTTACCTGCGTTTTCTTCATCTTCAACTTGCATTACTGCATTATGAAGATTGGGATCAAATTCACTTCCAAGAGCATCAATTTCTTTAACGCCATATTTGGCAAATACTTCTTGGAATTTCTTTTGTATTAATTGCACACCGGACTTAGTTGATTCATCGCTTATCATGTTAATTGCGATTTCTACAGTATCTAAAACCGGCAACATAGAAAGCACTACGTCGTTTCCACCATCGGCTCTAGCTTGCTTAACAGCTTCTACGTTACGTTTGCGAAAATTATCAAAGTCAGCTTGCGTTCTTTGTGCTAAGTCTTTGTATTCTTCCATCTTGGCTTGAGCCATTGCAACTGGGTCTATGTTTTCAACGTCAATCTCAACGGATTCCGTGGAGACTTCTTCATTTTTAATTTCTTCAGCATTTTCGGGAGTGCTTTTCTTATTCTTCGCCATCATTTTCTCCTTTATTATTCTTTATGACCGTATTTAATGCATCACCTATATAAGATAAAACTGACATTACGTTTTGGTAATCCATCCTTTCCGGGCCAATAACACCGGCATGTCCTAATTCCTTGCCATTAACCATATATTTTGCCGTGATAACCGCACATTTTTCCATACCTGCAGTTTCATCTCTACCAATCTTGACGCTGAATTCTATGTCGTCACAGTCTTCTATCAATTCAGCGACCATTGACTTATTATCGATAACGCTTAAGAAGTTTTTAGCACTTTGTAAGTCGGTTTCCGGATAATCAAGGAGTTTACTTGCCCCTTCCATATATACGTCTTCGTCGTTTCTTTCACAATATGCGTTTAATATTCCTATAACGCTGTCAAACAACTCTTTGAATTCACTTAATTCCTTTTGAACAAGCATTTCAGAATTGTTAAGTTCTCCTACCTTCTTGTTTGCAAAGATTTTGTTAATCAATAGCGATGCACTGGAAATAAATTCATCGTCAATATAATTTTGTAGAGTGATGACTTTATCACGAATAATGCCGGAATCAGTAATAATGATTATTAAGGCACTATGTTCATCTAACCCTACTAATTTTATTTCTCTAATCGTAACCTTATTTATGTTCTTTATGACGATTACTGAAGTATAATTGGTGACGTCACTAATAACTTTGGCGGTTGTTTTAACTATATCTTCAACTGCACTAAACTTTGCAGAGAACGTTGCGTCTATCAATGCTACGTCTTCTCTTCTTAATGGGGCTTTGTCCACAAAGTTTTTAACGTAGTACTTGTAAGCCTTAGGGGTTGGACGGCGACCGGCAGAAGTATGCGGTTGAATTAAATAACCCATGTCTTCAAGTGCTGCAAGTTCGGAACGTATGGTTGCAGAACTAATATGCGAAAAATATCTTTTTTGAATGCTTCCGGATGAAACCGGTTGAGCATCCTTAATATAATCTTCGACTACAGCTTTTAAGATATTATGTTTTCTTTCCGACAATTTTTGCATATATCACCTTTAGTTAGCACTTGCAACTTCCGTTTGTTAGCAATCATTACGCTTGACTGCTAAATCAATTATATGCATAATTATGCCCTTTGTCAATAAGTTAAAACAAATTTTTCTAAATTTAATCTAAAAATTCGCAAGCGACTGCACTCTCTAACAAAAGTTTATCATTTCTTATAAATAATTTATTGTCTTCGCATACTAAAATGCCTTTTAAAGACTTAAGTTGTGAAGCAAATTTTTCTTCAAAATTTATATTAAATTCATTATTAATTTCATTCAAATCAATGCCGTTGGGAAGCCTTAATCCCAGCATGATTTTTTCGAACAAAGCCGTTTTTTTATCAATAATTTCAGTAGTTTCTTTTCCATTTCCATAATTGTTTCCAGCAATATATGTTCCAACGTTTGATGGATTATAGTATCTAACGTTACCAACAAATCCGTGAGCAGCAGCTCCTAATCCTATATATTCATCTCTATTCCAATATTTCAAATTATGGATACAATCATAACCTTCAACCGCAAAATTACTTATTTCATACCTTCTCAGTCCATTTTTCTCAAATACGTCGAAAACTTTGTCGTAAAAATCAACGAAAGTGTCATCGTCGGGAAGGGTGAATTTACCGGCATTAATTTCCTTCTGCATTTGCACTTCGCTAGAAAGCTTTAACATAT
>JAZNYA010000077.1:0-3338 GCA_045594145.1 Candidatus Stercoripulliclostridium sp.
GATAGGTTTAATCTAGACCTAGAACCTGGGAAAATTACTGCAATTATGGGTAGGTCCGGAATTGGCAAGACTACGCTTCTTAAAATAATTGCCGGGCTGACCGATTACGAAGGTAAAGTTGAAGCGAGCGGGGAAATATCTTACGTTTTTGGCGAAGCATCTTTGATTTCATCTTTAACCGTCAAACAAAATTTAGAATATGCTGTTTCGCACGTAATTAAAGACAAATCCGAAAGGAAAAATGCGATTTTGAGCGTTTTAAAGGAATTAGAACTTGATGGTGAAATTAATGCATATCCACGCAATCTTTCCACAGGCATGGCTCAAAGAGCGGCTCTTGCTAGGGGGTTTTTATATCCTGCCGACGTGCTTATTATGGACGAGCCGTTTAGGGGACTGGATACCGCACTAAAGGCGAAACTACAAAAATATTTTTTAAATTTATTTGCAAAAGATAACAAAACAGTTCTTTTGATTACTCATGATATAAACGAAGCATTATTACTTGCGGATAGAATAGTGGTGTTCGACGGTAACCCGATAGGGCTTGCGTTTGACGAAAATATTATGCTTCCAAAGGAAAAACGCAGTTTGTCTAGCTCGGAAATATCTTCGGTTGGTGATGAACTCCTAAAAGTTTTACAAAATGCAAACTAAATTAAGTCGCTAGTCGACTTTTTTTATTGACTAAATTACTTTTATAAAGTAATATATTTATGTATGATTATTTTAGGAATAGACCCTGGGTATGGGATTTTAGGTTTTGGCGTCATTGAAACTGACGGTATACATCATAAAGCTATTGCATATGGTGCGATAGAGACACCTAAGTTTTCTCGTTTTCCCATGCGACTAAAATACATTGGTGACCAAATTGCAGGTTTGATTTCCCACTATAAACCCGATGCTGTTGCAGTAGAAGAGCTGTTCTTCCAGAACAATGCGAAAACGGCAATCATGGTTGCAGAAGCTCGTGGCGTCGTGTTATTTGTGGCAGAATCTAAAGCAGTACCGCTTTTTGAATATACGCCAATGCAAATTAAACAAGCAACGACCGGATATGGTAGGGCGGAAAAAAGACAAATTCAAGAAATGGTTAAAATGCTTCTTGGTCTTAACGCTATTCCTAAACCAGATGACGCAGCAGATGCATTGGCAGTAGCGATTACACATGCACAAACAAACCCGAGAATGGGTAATTTTGGAGTAAAATAGTATGTATTCTTATATTTCCGGACAAATAGTGAACGTAGAAAATAACCTTGTAACCATCGACGTTAACGGCATAGGTTATGAAATCGCTTGCTCGGTTAACACGCTTTTTAAAGTGCCGACTCAAGGTAATTTCGGCAAGTTATTTACCTACCTATACGTAAGAGAAGACGAAATGAGTCTATATGGTTTTGCAACTCGTGAAGAAAAAGCGATGTTTTTAAAACTAATTACCATTAGTGGCATCGGACCAAAGGCGGCAATAGGAATACTTTCCGGCATGAAGCCCGAAGCATTGGCAGTAGCTATTGTTACTTCTGATATTAAAACTATTGCTAAAATCAAAGGCGTTGGTAAAAAGACTGCAGAAAGAGTGGTTTTGGAACTACGAGAAAAATTGCAAGCACAAGAAACTGATTACTTTACCGGCGAAGTTACCGTCAACGTTACCGGACTTGATAGCATTTCGCAAGAAGCAATTACTGCACTTAAGTCACTAGGTTGCACTCAAGCCGAAGCTGTATCCATGGTATCCGCAGTAAGAAGCGAGTGCGATACGTTGGAAGAACTCATACTAAAAGCTCTTAGGAGAATGGATAAATAATGAAAGATTTGTTTGGTACGTATAAGCCTGAAGATTACTCGTCTTACGCTGTTAACGAGCACGTCACTTCTCCGGACGAGCTTCCTAGCGATGTAAACGATAATATATTGCGTCCGACCACGCTTGATGAATACGTTGGACAAGATAAGATAAAAGAAAATTTAAAAGTTTTCATAGAAAGTGCTAAAGAAAGGGGAGAAGCGTTGGACCACGTTTTACTTTATGGTCCCCCGGGATTAGGAAAAACTACGCTTTCAAAAATTATCGCAAACGAAATGGGTGTAGAAATTAAAGCTACGTCCGGTCCTGCGTTTGAAAAGAACGCAGAATTAGTTGCTAATTTGACCAATTTGCATGGAAACGCCGTATTTTTCGTAGATGAAATTCATCGTTTGAATAGAACTACGGAAGAACTTCTTTATCCCGCTATGGAAGACTTTGTAGTCGACTTTACGCTAGGCCAAGGACCTTCTGCTCGCTCTATTAAGCTTAATATCGAGCCGTTTACTTTGATTGGTGCAACAACTAAAGCCGGCAACATTAGTGCTCCTTTGCGTGATAGATTCGGCATTGTTTGTAGGCTTGAGCTATATACGCCTGCACAACTATCACTCATAGTACGCCGCTCTGCAAAGATACTTAACATCGGTATAGCAGACGATGCTTGTTTAGAAATTGCATCTAGGTCTAGGGGCACTCCACGTATTGCAAACCGCCTTTTGAAGAGAGTGCGTGACTTTGCTCAATATGAAAAAAGCGATATAATCACGGTTGATATAGCCGATAGAGCCTTATTAAGATTGGAGGTTGATAAACTTGGCTTAAACTACGTTGATAGAACCATTTTATCTACTATGATAGAAAAATTTAATGGTGGTCCCGTAGGCTTAGATACTCTTGGTGCCGCAACCGGTGAAGAACCTTCCACCATTGAAGACGTGTATGAACCGTTTTTGATGCAACTAGGTTTTATTGCAAGAACGCCTAGGGGTAGGATTTGCCTTAAAGGTGCATACGAGCATTTGAAAATTCCCTATACAAAACTTGAAGAAAGAACGCTATTAAACTGGCAAACCGCAACCGATGGAGAACACAATGATTAATCTTTTTGATACAGCTTCATACTTTTACGAGTTGCCGGAAGAACTTATTGCTCAACATCCTGTAACGCCGAGAGATTCTTCTAGGTTGCTTCATTACGACGTATCTTCCGACGTAATTGAGCATAAGATTTTTAACCAAATAGAAGGCATTTTGCAAAAGGGCGACGTTTTGGTAGTAAATAATACCAAAGTAATTCCTGCCAGAATATTCGGCTATGATGAAAAGGGTAGACAATACGAAATTCTTCTTTTAAAAAGGCTTGATTATACTAATTGGGAAGTAATATTAAAACCTGCCAGAAAGGCAAAAATAGGTTCCCAAATTATCATTAATCAGGAACTAAAACTTACTATAAAAGAAATAAAGGTTGATAATGGCGTTAGAGTTGTAGAGTTTTCATTTGGTGGAGTGTTCGAAG
>JAZNYA010000078.1:0-10003 GCA_045594145.1 Candidatus Stercoripulliclostridium sp.
CTTGTCTTCCTAAGACCGCTTGGCCTCCGACTTTGCCGAGATATACGGCACTACTATATACGAACTCGCCTTCTGTAATAGTATAGGAATAGGGGAAGGTTTTGCCTTCATCAAGAGAGATTTTGAGCTTGCCGTTAACTCTCTTTTTTGTATCGCTTGCGTTTATGCAGGCAATGGTATATTTACCTTCGTATTCAAAACCGATAGCGGTAATTTGACAAATACAATGTGGAAGGTTTTCTATAAATTCCGGCTTTGACCAAGTCATGCCACCATCCTTAGATACTGCACGGAGTATTCTTCTTTTTTTATTATGATTTCTCATAAAGACGGCTATATCACCGCCGGGGAGTTCAACTACTTGGCTTTCCGTAGTCATAAGCGGGTCGGGGATAATCCAAGGATTTTTCTTTGGAAATCTGCCTTTTATTTCGGGAGTTTCACCTATAGACCAAGTTTTGCCGTGGTCATCACTCCATATAACGGCACAAGTAAGACTCATGGGCATTTTGCCTAAACCATAATATACGGGGAAAACCAAGCGACCGGCATATTTGCCTTCTTTGATTTTGATGCCATTAGCGGGACCTGAACCTATAAAGTGCATTCTTTTGGATTTTACCATGGCATCTAGGCAAACGGGTTTGGACCACGTGTTGCCGTTGTCCGTTGAAGACGTAAGCATAAGGTAGGAAGTGCCGTAAGCTTTATAGGGAGAAGATGCGGTAAAGATATTTCCACCTATGGAAAGATTGCCTTCTTCATCAACCTTAACGCCTTTAGCTTTTCCCTTCCAAGTGAGTTCGCCGTTTTCTACTACGTACGTGCAAAGACCTTTAACAACCTTTTGCTTGCCGTCAATGAGCCCGGAACCCCTTGAGCAGTTTAATATTCCGATACCTGCAGGAGTGAAGGAATAAAGCATAAATATCGTGTTGGTCTCATCGTCATAAAGAGTTGCCGGGTCGATGGCTGCGGATGAGTGCATTTTGTCTTCGCCTAGCGTTGCAACAGCGGTAATTTGCTTGCCCCAAGTTAAGCCGTTATCGGTGGACACTCTAACTACTTTTTCTATGCGATTGGGATTATCTCCGCCGGTAAAATATCTTTCGTCGGCACTGGCAACAAGACTGCCGTCGTTGGTGCGTACGATGGATGGAATACGATAATTGTCGGCATTGCCGGTTTCTTTGCTAAAAACTTTAATTGGTTCTCTCATAATGCTCCTTATTGCTCGCTTATAGCAAGTCTTTTATTGATTGCACGAAGTTTTGCTATGCCTTCACGACTGAGTTTAAAATCTCTGTTTGCCGTGAGTAGACCGTTCTTGTCGTTTGCGGAATCGTAAAGTTTGCTGAGCGTAAAACCAATGGCTCCGCTAGAAAGGATTAGGTCTAATTGTTCGGCATAACAACTTAAAAATTGTGCTTCTTTGTATAGGTCGTTGGGTCTAAGCGTGCCTGCCGTGATGCTACCAACGTACACAGGTTTTGTGCGAAGGTTGTCTTCGGAAAGAAGAGCTGGCTTTAGTTTACGTCTTTTAGCATCGTCTTTTTCGCTTAACTTGATGCCGTTAAAGCGATAAATTAGCCATTCTTCTATTTCGCTCTTGCTACCGCTTTCTTCTCTAAATTCATAAAGGTCGGTTGAATAAAGGTCGCCACCGCTTATGCTAACTAGCTTATAAGGGTCGGTTTGTTTGATTAATTTGTAGGTTGATTCTTGTACCACTTGAGAACCGCTATAATTAACAAATGGTATCTCCATTATCAAACTTGGATGCCCAAAGTCACGAGTTATTACCATTTGTGCTTCCGTTGCAAAAGCATTAAAGTTTTCCGGCACGTCCGTATTTTTGCTTTCTCCTTGTAAGCTTGCACGAACCATAAGACCTAGCTTATCTGCAATATATAGTTCTCTCGGAGTGGGATAGCGATTAAAGTGGATTGCGTTAAATCCCATCATCATTAGCGATGCATAATCTTGAGCAATAGCCTTCGAGCTTGATGCAACAAGTCCGGTGTGAGCATAGGTTCCGTCTACTTCCACAGCACGAACAAACGTGGGTTGACCGTTAACGTAGAGTTTGTTATCCACGAGTGAGAGCGTTCTAAACGCACAATAGGTGTAAACTTGGTCGCAGAGTCCACCGGTTGCATTAAACAGTGAAAGTCTTACTTCATAGAATCTGGGTTCCAGTGCTTGCCACAAATATACCGTTTGAGTTTTAAGGTTGGCACTAAGATTGAGTATGGATTTTGCTCTATATTCATAGGTGGCTACCGGTTTTTTATCGTATGCGATTTCCACTTTAACTTTGTAACCTTCTGTTTCGCCTGCAACCGCACCTTGAATATAAATGTTTTTATCCAGCAAAGAACCATAGGTTCTAATTGCTCCAAAGTATGTTTTTGCCGAAAATTCCAGCCATACGTCACCAAGTATACCAAGCGGAAGGTTCATTTCACCTTCACGAGTGGTAATCACCTTTAGAACGTTTTCGCCGTCTTTAACTATTTGTGATACGTCAAAATGTAACGAGTGCATGCTACCATAGTTTTGGGCGACTAATACGTCGTTAAGATATATGCTGGAACGAGAAGAAATCGATATGAAATTTAGTAGAACGACGCCGTTAATTTCACTTGCGTTAAGTTCGAAAGTTTTGTTGTATACAGCACTTATGACGTCCTGAACGTCGCCGGTATTGCTTGCGGGAGAACCGAGCTCAGCCGGGAGCGTAACAGAAAAAGTACGAACTTCTTTTTCGTTAAAAAGCTCTACGTTCCAGTCTCCATCCAAGGATTTGAAGCGTGGTCTGATGAAGTTGGGTATGGGATAATTTTCTCTTTGCATGACTAAATTATAACACAAAAAACATACGCGCGCAATAAGTAATTGACGAGAAGACGAAAATAGTATAAAATATTAAAAAAGGAAGGTGGAAATGGAATTGGTCGAAAACAAAATTTTGTTCAATAGTATCCCTGCTTTTAGCGGTGAAAAAGGATTTTCCGTTGTGTATTTGAACGGAGAATTCCATTTGTTTTTTAGCCTTAGCAGTGCCTTCAAGTCTATCGTACTACACTTTGTATCCGAAGATTGCTACGAGTGGCAAGAAAAAGACGTTGCTTTGGTTTATAAAGGATACGTCGATTCTGTTACCGCTTGTGTTAAAAATGGCAAGATATATCTCTATTATGCCGTTAAAAACATCCTTTTACGCACGAATATTCGTCTTGCCGTAAGTAAGGACGGAGAATTTTTTGAGCCATACCCCAATGCTCTTTTGAAGAATACTTTGCTTAGCGAAATTAAAACTTTCTATTCATCCGGAAAGAGATGGATGATTGGTTCCGAACAAAAGGGCATCGTTCCGGCATACGTTTCGGAAGATGGTACGGAATGGATTAAGAGTGATTTGACTGTTCTTGCAAACGACGGAGAAATTATGGACTACCTGGGTTCACCCAGCCCGTTTACCGCTTGTGGAAAGACTTTCGTGGCATATTCCATGTTCGGCGGACACGTGGTTGAAGCCGATATCAATTTGTCGGAAGGCAAGATTACTCTTGGCAAAAAGGTGTTGGAAACCTACTCTGATAATTTCCGTTCCGTAATGTTGAGAGAAGGTACTCCGCTAATCTTTATAGGGTACGAATCTACGCTCACTCCCATTGAAGTTTTTGAAAATGAAGGCGTAGGATTTAGGCTATATCGTGACATATTAAGGAGTGCAAAATTGAGAGTAGATAACGGCGTGGAAGAAAACGCAAAAATGCCCACGGCGATAGTTAGAGAAAAGGGAGTATTGCACTTGTTTGAGCTTCCGGTAGAAAGTGGCGTAGCCTTAGATTTCGGTGGCACGCTCATAGAAATCGATGAGAACAAAACCCTCGTTATCGACGGAGCAATAGAAGATTGTGATTTGAAGGAATATGATTTTGGCGAAGAAGGTCTTCTTGAAGTTGCCATTTTAGATATGGGCAACCTAATTATTGTGGAAGCCATGAACAGAGTGCATGCGGTCATTACCGGAGCAAGTCAAACTGCAAGCATAAAAGTCGGCGAAAAAGATTATCTTTATACGAGTTACAAATTATAAGGAGAAATATGGGACTCAAGGAACAATTTATAGAAATTTATCAAAGGGAAATTAAACGTGAAGGTGCTCAAAAAATGCTGGAATACCTAGAAAACAGCGACTTTTTTACTGCCCCTGCATCAACTAAATTCCATCTTAGCAGAGAAGGTGGCCTTTGCGAGCACAGCATTAACGTTTATTATCGCCTAAAAGAACTTGTGGAAAACGAAAAAAGTGATTGGGCAAAAAACGTAAGCGGAGAAAGTATAGCTATAATAGCCCTTCTCCATGACGTATGTAAAACAGGCATGTACGTTGTAGATTATCGCAATCAAAAGCAACCCGGCGGTAGCTGGATAAAGGTTCCGTACTATACCATAGACGAACTTCTTCCTTATGGACACGGAGAAAAGTCCGTTTATATAATAAACGGATATATGCGTTTAACTAGGGAAGAAGCAATTTGCATAAACTGGCATATGGGCGGTTATGACGAAAGAGTTAAAGGGGGAAGTTACGCTAACGCCAAAGCTTACGAGAAGTTCCCGCTCGCTGTTTTAACTCACGTTGCCGACGTCCTTGCAAGTTATCTTGACGAAGAAAGACAATAAAAAATTCACATATAGGAGAATACAACAATGTTCGGAAGAAAAAACAAAGAAAAGAAAGAAAGAAAAGGTCTCATTAAAGAATTCGCAGAATTCATAAACCGTGGTAGCATTATCGATATGGCAGTTGGTGTCATCGTTGGTGGTGCTTTCAAAGATATCGTTAACCGTTTGGTTGATTCTATCATTATGCCTATTCTTGGACTAATCATCAAGACCGACCTAACCGAAGTTAAGACCCTAGTTACCCAACCCGATGGTACCGTAGTAGAAATTTTATGGGGTACCTTCATCCAAGCATGCCTAGACTTCCTACTCATCGCACTTGTTATATTTGCAGCAATCAAGATTTTTGGTATGATAAGAAGAACTATCCAAAAGGCTAATGAAGTTGTAAAGAAGACCGTTGATAGCGTAGTTGATAGTATCGAAGATAAATTAAGCAAAGACTCCGAAAACGCAGAAGCAGGAGTTGTTGAAGTTGAAGCAACCGAAGTAGCAGAAGAAGAAACCCAAACTCCCGAAAATAAATAATATATCTTTAAAGATAAGGAGAAAAAATCGTGAAAAATATTTGGCACGACGTTAGTAGAGAAAGAATAAACGAAGACGATTTTTTGGCGGTTATAGAAATCCCCAAAGGCTCCAAGAATAAGTATGAACTCGACAAAGAAACGGGTTGTCTAATTCTTGATAGAGTACTATTTACTTCTACTCACTATCCGGCTAACTACGGATTTATTCCCCGCACTTTTGCGGAAGACTTGGACCCCTTGGACGTTCTTGTTCTTTCTAGTGAAGTAATAGTTCCGCTAGCTCTTTGCAGATGCTATCCTATTGGCATGATTTCCATGACGGACAACGGATTTGAAGACACAAAAATAATAGCAATACCTTTCGGCGACCCCACCTGGTCTTGCTACAAGGACATAAGCGAACTTCCCCCGCACGTCATGCAAGAAATGACTCACTTCTTCACCGTTTATAAGAACTTGGAAAAGGGAAAGCAAACGGCAGTTATGAAGGTTGACGATGCTAAAAAAGCTCGCAAGTCTATCGAAAAAGCAATAAAAGCGTATAGAGAACGCTTCCTTAGAGTATAACTTTAGGGCGAAGTTAGGTGAAATAAAGGGGGGATTTTCGGCAAAAAGCCAAAAAATTCACCCTTACTTCATATAAACTTCATATTTACTTATTATATTATAATCACTAAATTTCCACGTTGAAGGAGCGTTATGTATAATAACCACCGTTACAGCTACGAAGTACGTTCAAGAGTACCGAGAGTGCCTACCGTTAAGAGAATGAGTCCTGTTGCGGTAGTTTTTCTCGTGCTTTTTATTCTTGGAGCCTGTATCGGTAGTGGATTTTTAGGGGCACATTTGGTTGCTAAAAACAATAAGGTTGAGCCAAATACACAAACGACGATAATATATCGAGATAACAGCGAAAGGACGGAAAACATTTCCACTTCCGGCGATAAGACACCCCAACAAGTAGCATTGGAAGTAAAGCAAAGCATAGTCGAAATATATACGGAGTCCGCAGTTTACGCAAAAAATAGCGACTCACTCATTAGCGGTGGAGCGGGTAGTGGCGTCATTGTTGCGACGGATGGCTATATTCTTACGGCGTATCACGTTATAGAAGATGCCGAGCAAATTAAGGTAAGGCTATATAATGGACAAGAGTATAACGCAGAATGGGTTAGGGGCGACGAGCTGACCGACCTTGCCGTAGTGAAAATTAATGCAACTACTCTCAATTCTGTTGCAGTAGGAAAGTCAGAAGACTTGATGTCCGGTGAAAGTATCGTCGCAGTAGGAAATGCTTTCGGAAGCTTTGGCGGAACGGTAACTTGCGGTAACGTTTCTGCGGTAAATCGTTCGCTTACTATGGACGGCAAGAAATTTGAAAAAATGATACAACTTTCTTGTCCGCTCAATCCCGGCGATAGCGGTGGCGGTATTTTTAATATGCGTGGTGCGTTGGTTGGAATAATTAACGCAAGGGGTGTGGGTGAATATGGAAACAATATTGGCTTTGCATCTCCTATTACCGACTCTTTGAAGATTGCAACCGACCTTATTTCTTTGGGATACGTTAAAGGCAGAGTGGATACCAAAGTATTTGACGTAAAGGAAATAAGCAATTCCGCATCCACCGTTGCAGGATTGTATTTTATGGGAGTAAATAACCAAAACGTACATACGACGCTCGTTAAAAATGATTATATCGTTTCGGTTGCGGGAGAAGAAGTTTCCACTTTGGACGAGTGGGAAAGCGTATTAAACTCCAAAAAAGTTGGAGATACCGTAGAAATCGTGTATAGAAGACAAGGTGTAGAAGGCACCGTTAGAGTACTACTCGTAAATCGCACGGATTGCGATTAAAGGAGAGCAAAATGTACAACGTATTAATAGTTGATGATGAACAAGCCATACGTGAATTAGTTGCTAAATATTGCACGCTGGAAGGGTTCTCTTATGGCGAAGCCGGCGATGGTCTTGAAGCAATACAAAAGGTAAAACAAGGCTCCTACGACATAGTTGTAATGGACGTCATGATGCCGGAACTAGATGGCTTTAGTGCCGTTAGAGAGATAAGAAAATTTTCTTCTCTACCCATCATTATGCTTTCTGCAAGAACTGAAACTTATGATAAAATTCATGGGTTTGAAATTGGTGCCGACGACTATATCGGCAAGCCTTTTTCTCCCAAAGAATTGATGCTTAGAATAAGTGCTGTTATGAATAGAGTTAACAGCCAAAAGAGCAACTCCGACGTTTATGAAAACGAACTTTTGAAGGTTGACTTTACTGCTCGCATAGTTTGCGTAGAAGGGGTTGAAGTAGACCTTTCTCCCAAGGAATACGAACTACTATTCTTCATGGTTAAAAACAGGGGTATAGCTCTTTCCCGTGAAAAACTACTAAACGAAGTTTGGGGTTATGATTTTTACGGCGATGATAGAACGCTTGATACCCATATCAAGTTACTAAGAAAAAGTTTAGGTAGTGCTTCGCAATACGTTGTAACTCTACGTGGAATGGGATATAGATTCGATGGCTAAAATTAAACTTGACAAAATATACGGGGATAAAACCCCGTTATTTTTAAAAATGCTACTTATTTTCGTAGCATTTTCTCTTGTTATAATTTCGCTGTTTTGGGGGCTTGGTTTTGGGCTTTCGGGAACCGTATTTCAAGCAATACAGGTTGATGAAGCCAAAGATTGTGCCGAGCTTATTTCTAAGAACATAGATAACATAGACCTTTCGTTACTTGTTAAAAGATTGTCTTTTGATAAGGACGTTTGCATACTTGTGGTAGACAAGGACGGCAAAGTGTATCTTTCGCAAGAAGCAAGAGAAGATTGTTCTATTCATGCTTTTAGCGAAGCTTCCATAGAAGATTATTACGACAAGGCAAAAGAACGTGGTGGCGTTTTTACCGAAGAAATAGAGTCTATTCCCCACGATGATAATTATAGTAATACCGACTATGAAGGCAAGGTTCCCCGTGGCGATGAAGAGACGAAAACGCACTACGTTTATACGCTAATAACTAAGAGCCAAGGTGGAGAAAATTACGCTATTCTAATAGATACCGTTATTACTCCATCCAAAGCTTTTGATGAAACTTTAATCGTGTTGTTTGTCGTCATAAGTGCCCTGACTGCAATGCTCGCCGGATATTTGAGTTATCGCTTGAGTAATCAAATTAGTGCTCCGATAATAGAGCTGAATTCACAAGCAAAAGAAATAGCAACGGCCAGTGCGGATTTGGAAATTAAAGCCGGTGGCTATAAGGAAATACTCGAGCTGAGAGACAGCCTGGAACTCGCACAAAAAGAAGTTGGGGAAGTAGAGCATTATAGACGAGAATTAATCGCTAACGTTTCGCATGACTTGAGAACTCCGCTTACGCTCATAAAGGGCTATACGGAACTCATGAGAGATATACCAAGTGAAGCTACTCCCGAAAACTTCCAAGTTGTTATTGATGAAACTACCAGACTTACTAATCTCGTTAACGACATGCTTACTTTATCCAAAGAGCAAGAAGGTAACGAAGAATTAAATCTAACTAGGTTCGACGTCGTCGAAGTGCTTGATGCTTTGATATTAAGACACGGCAAGCTCATTGAGCATTTAGGATATACGCTCGAGTGGGAGCACGATGAGAAGGCTTTTGTGCTTGGCGACGAAACTAAGATAACACAAGTAATCTATAACCTAATTAATAATGCGGTAAACTATGCCGGTGCGGATAAGAAGGTTATAGTTAAAGCACACGTTAAAGGTGACGTTGTAAGAATAGAAGTAATCGACAACGGCGACGGCATAGACGTAGAAATACTTCCGCATATTTGGGACCGCTACTATAAGTCGGACAAAAACCATCGTCGTGGAACCGTTGGCACTGGGCTTGGATTATCGATTGTGAAGAGTGTAATGAGCAAGCACCCGGGCGGAGCATACGGCGTAATTACTTCGGTTGGAGAAGGTTCAACCTTCTACGTGGAATTGCAAAGGGCGTAATATGGCGTTAGAGATAGAAAGAAAATTCCTAATTAAGAAATTGCCGGAAGGCTTGTTAGGACGGATGAGTTATGCGGTTAAAAAGATAACGCAAAGTTACCTTGTTTCTAGTTTGGAGTATCCGGTAAGGCGGATAAGAAAGACGGAAGAAAAGGGAGTGGTAAGGTATTTTTATACTCTAAAACGACAGCTTGGAGATAGCTTTGTTAGAGAAGAGATAGAGAAAGAAATAGACGGAAATTCGTATCTAGAGCTACAGAAAGAGCGGGATTTTGCGTTAAATGAAATAGTGAAAACGAGATACGTTATATCCGGAAACGGATTAGAATATGAAGTTGATAGGTTTGCTTTTTTTGATTCCTTCGACCTATTAGAAATAGAGCTTCCATCGGAAGACGCCGAGTTCATTTTGTTAGAAGAGTTTGAAGTGATAAAAGAAGTAAGTACGGATTATAGATTTACTAACGTTGCCTTGGCAAAGGAAATTCCAACGGAAATATAAAGGTTTAATTAAGCTCACCGAAAAGGTGAGTTTTTTATTTATTAATAAATACGTTTGTTAAATTACTAACTTTATGGTAAAATAGTTAAGTTATGGAAAACTTAGTGGAAAATAAACACGACGACGTCGTCATAGAAATTGAAAATCTTTCCTACGATTATCGCAATGGGGAAGGAGCTTCTGTTGCTCGTGGCGTTAAGAACGTCAACCTTACGGTAAAACGTGGGGAGTTTTGCGTGCTACTTGGACATAACGGTTCCGGTAA
>JAZNYA010000079.1:0-7768 GCA_045594145.1 Candidatus Stercoripulliclostridium sp.
ACCAACACATCTGTGAACAGGGCCTACACCGTGGGTTGCCATAAGTCTGTGGGTGTTCCATCTTTGGATGGTACCGGTGTAACCACGACCTCTGGTGGTGCCGGTAACGTCTACCTTGTCACCTACTACGAAGATATCAGCTTTGATTTCTTGACCTACGCTATAAGCGGAGCAATCTTCAAAACGGAATTCCTTCATGGTCTTCTTGGGAGCAACGTTTGCTTTCTTATATTGTCCAAGAGTGGGCTTGTTTACGTTGTTAGCCTTTACTTCGCCGTATGCTACCTTAACTGCTTCGTATCCGTCTTTTTCGATGTTCTTAATTTGAACAACGGTGCAGGGACCTGCTTCAACAACGGTTACGGGAATAACAGTACCGTCTGCTGCGAAAATTTGGCTCATTCCTAATTTCTTACCTAATAATGCTTTCTTCATACTGGGCCTCCTATTACAGCTTGAGTTGGAAATCTACGCCTGCGGGAACGTCTAGCTTCATAAGAGCGTCAACGGTCTTGGTGGAGCAATTGTAGATGTCAATCAATCTCTTGTGGGTGCGAAGTTCGAACTGTTCACGGCTATCTTTATATTTGTGGGGAGAGCGTAGAATAGTTACGATTTCCTTCTCGGTGGGTAGCGGGATAGGTCCTGATACGCTAGCGCCGGTGCTCTTAGCAGCTTCGACGATCTTAGCACAGCTGGAGTCTATCAAGCTATGGTCATAGGCTTTCAATTTGATTCTGATCTTTTGACCTGCCATGTTATTTTGTTTCCTCCATATATTTCATTTCCGTACACACTTAGCCGTGTGTATCGTGCCCTCCGATAAATAAAAGGCCATTGGCCGATTCCCTATCTTCAGACTGCTCGTGTACCTCCGGAATTGACACCCACTTGAATGCAATATTCCATCTTAAGCTACTTAATCGGGCGGTTTCAGAGAAATCCCCGAACGCGAACATTAGTATTTTATTAAAAAAAAACTATAATGTCAAACAAAAAATAGCAATATTTTAATTTTTTTTTGCTAATTTTTAATTAATTTTTCGGCTCTTGTGGTGGCAAATTTGTTAAACACAATATGTTGTGGTTTTAGTTAAAATTTGCCTTTTTTACCTACTTTTTCTCGGCGTATCACGAGAAAGCAAACGTCACCTTCTCTTCGCCAATATATAATATATACAATAAGGAACCCGCGCGCGAGAGTAATTTAAAATAACTCTTGATTTATCCTTCTTTCTATATTATAATTATTGGGAAGGAGACCACTATGAAAAATTTTTTAAGCGACGACTTTTTACTTGATTCCCCTACCGCTATCGAACTTTTTAATGAAGTAAAAGACTTGCCGATAGTAGACTACCATTGTCACGTTGATGCTAAGGAAATTTACGAAGACGTAAAATTTAACACCATCACCGATGCCTGGCTCGGCGGGGACCACTACAAATGGCGTGCCATGCGTAACATGGGCGTGGAAGAATCCCTAATAACCGGAAAACACAATGAATACAATAGATTTGTAGCTTGGGCTACCATTTTGCCAGCAATGGCAGGAAATCCCCTATATCACTTTAGTCACCTTGAACTAAAACGATATCTTGGCATAGATACTCCGCTAAACGCAAATACGGCGGAAGAAATCTTCCATAAAGCCAATGAAAAGTTACAAGACCTTAGCGTTAGAAAAATAATCGAAAAGGCAAACGTAGAAGTCATTGTTACCACCAACGACCCACTTGACACCTTGAAGTATCATAAACTACTCAAGCAAGAAGGTTACGGCGTAAAAGTACTTCCCGCTTTCCGTCCTGATAAAGCCGTCAATATAGAAAAAACCGACTTCGTAGATTACGTTAAATCTCTTTCTTCTCTTACGGGACTTCCCATACTCACCCTAGAAGACTTTAAGGTTGCTTTGAAATCTCGCCTTGACTTTTTCCAAGAAAACGGATGTAAAGCAGCGGACCACGGACTCGACTACGTTCCGTTCAACCTTAAGGCAAGCTACAGGGCAAAAGAGATTTTTGCTAAAGCACTATCGGGCGAACCCCTAACCCGTGACGAAATAGATGGCTTCAAAACGGATATGCTCATCTTCTTCGGCAAGCAATACCACAAGAGAAATATTGCAATGGAAATCCATTTTGGTTGCGTACGCAACGCAAATAAGGCCATGTTCCTTACTTTAGGCCCGGATACCGGCTTTGACTGTGCAAGCGACCAAAACCACGTAGACAACCTTTACGGACTCCTTGATGAACTTGCAATACAACATAAACTTCCTAAAACTCTCCTTTATTCTTTAAACGCAAAAGATAATGCCCTACTCATAACCATGATGGGAGCATTTAATGGTGCACCCTTCAAAGGCAAAGTGCAACAAGGCAGTGCTTGGTGGTTTAACGACCACAAAAAAGGCATGGAAGAGCAAATCGCCACCTATTCGGCAGGAGCACCCATTGCGACCTTCATCGGCATGCTTACCGACTCCAGAAGTTTCCTTTCCTACGCACGTCACGAGTACTTTAGAAGAATACTCGCCAACTATCTGGGCAATTTGGTAGAGCACGGCGAATATCCGGAGAGCGAACTCCCCTATCTAAAGAAGGTAATACGTGATATCTGCCACGACAATGCAATAGCTTATTTCGGATATTAAACTCGACCTACTTAGACCATGCAAAAATCCACCAGAAGCATTATAACTAAAAATATTGCTATTACAGCAATGCTGACAGCATTGGTAATCGTACTACAATTCATAGGACAATTCTTACGCTTTGGACCCTTTTCAATTTCGCTCGTGCTCGTTCCTATCGTAATAGGCGGAGCTCTTGGTGGATGGAAAACCAGTACTTGGCTAGGACTTGTTTTTAGCATCATAGTACTCTTTACGGATGCCGGAGCCTTTCTCGCAATATCAATATGGGGCACGGTTACTACCGTCATCCTTAAAGGCGTGCTTGCCGGACTCATAAGTGGGATAACGTATAAACTCTTAGAAAAGAAAAATCGCTACGTTGCAGTAATAGTTTCCGCACTCGTTTGCCCGATAGTTAATACTGGCGTTTTCCTACTCGGATGCGTAATATTCTTTTTTGATGCAATTGAGTCTTGGGGACTTGCACTCGGATTCCAAAGCACAATCGAATATATGTTCATAGGACTTGTTGGAATAAACTTCCTAATAGAACTTGCAACCAACGTCGTTCTTGCTCCAACCATTGTGCGACTAATAAACTTAAGAAAACGTACCTGATATTATTATCCAACGAAGAAAGCACATAGTGCTTTCTTTTTTCACTATTAAGGACTCACAAACAGTCCATCTTTTTCTAGCTTTAAAATAAAAATGACTAACTCAAAAAAATCCCTACTTATTGAGTAGGGATTTTTATTATATAGTATGATTTTAGACGTAAACCACAAACTGTGCCAGTGCCAGAACGCCAAGCGTTGCAGCAAATAACGCAAGGTGTATCTTTAGGCTCCAACGCAACCATTTCGCATAGGCCACGGTCGTCAGTCCGAGTATTAGCAATAAACCTGCGTTTGTGGGAAGAAGTACGTTTGCAAATCCATCGGCAAAACAGAACGCCAATACTGCAACTTGAGAATTTATGCCAACCATCGCACAGATGTCGTAAATCATGGGCATAAGCAAAAAGACTTTGGCTGAACCCGATTGAATAAACAGTTCAAAGACAAAAATTAACACGTAAATGAGTACCGTCGTACCAAATCCGCCGTTTTCCCCTATCAAATTGACTATGTGATAAAGGATGGTATCCATGATGTCGCCTTCTTCTACTATGTACCTTATTCCGCCGGCAATCAATATTAGAGCAACGGCAGGAAGAAGTGTTATAAGCCCCTTTCCTAGATTTACAAAAAGCCTTTTACCACGCTCGCCACACATCAAACAAGCACCTATGCCCGCTATAACGTAAATAGCAAGAATAATATACATTAGGTAATCGGCAAGTACCGGAACGGCGATAGAAACGAGCGCTAAAGCAACTATGCCAAGCATCCAGCAACCAAACCAAAGTAGCGCCTTATTCTTACCTTTGTCTTCTTTGAAGTCGTCCACTCTAAAACTAAAAGTCTTTTTGCGTTCAAGGTCAAGAGCGTAAACAGGTGATTTTTGGGGATTTTTCTCCACTTTCTTAGCATAAGGGATGACAAAAGCCATCAAGATGCCGTATGCAAGAACGAAAGTTAAAATGCGTAGACCTATTCCGGAATACATTGGAATATTGCCTATAGTTTGAGCTACACCTACGGTAAAGGGGTTAACTATCGCTGCGGAAAAACCAAAGCAAGGTGCCATAACGCTAACGCCGAGTCCTACCAAAGCATCCCAGCCAAGTGCATAAGAAAGCATGACTATAACGGGAACAAGGGGTATAAGCTCTTCGAACATACCGGCAGAACTGCCCAAAAACATTAGAGCAAACGTCATTATGGTAAGCAATAAATACTTTCTATTTCCTAACTTATTGTTAAGATATTCCACCATGTAAACCAAAATACCGCTATCATCCAAAGCCGTAAAAATAGCACCGATTATGAGTAGAAGAAGGATGATTGCCCATACCGTCATGGAGCCTTCGGTAGACGGAAGCAAAATCATAAACGGAGCAAGCAAAAATTGCCACCACTTAATGCCATCGAGCGTGTCATCAACTTGGTATGTTCCAACTATAATTGAACCTTCCGCATCTCGCAAAAAATAACCCTTGTCTAAAACAAAAGTGAGAACGTAAGCCGTAATAAATAAAGAAAGAACTACTACAATGCCTACTATAACTGCTTTGGGGCTAATTGATATTGATTTTGCTCTGTTAACGACAGAATCCGGAGTTTCTACTCCGGATTGAGTATGGCTGTTTTCTTCCATCTTAATGCTCCATATTAACTTTTTCTTCAGCTTCTCTTACAAATTCAGTAATTACTTTAGTGAATTCTTCGGGATATTTTACCATTGAACGTGCGTGCATGCTATCCTTAAAAACATGGACTTTTGCATCCGGCTTAATGGCTCTTAATTTTTCGCAGTTATAAAAATCAACCGTTTTATCCGCTTCCGAGTGGATTATCAAAGTGGGCTTTTTAACACGAGCAAGCGATTTCCCCGCATTAAAATCATTAAATTCTATTTTGAAGAATAAGCGAGAGACACTCTCAAAGGTAGGCTCAAGTACCTTGCGAACGGTTTTATTCTTAATATATTTGGAAAGAAGTCCTTCAAAATCTGCATATCCACAGTATTCCATTAGGTATTCTATTCTCTTATCTAGGTCGGCTACCATCATGGAAGTTGCCCCACCCATAGATTCACCGAAAATAGCAAATCTCTTGCCGGGGTATTCTTTTTCCAAAAGGTCAATCCAATCTATGACGTCGTATTTTTCCGTAGCACCAAAGGTGATAATATCGCCACCACTAAAACCACTTCTCTTATGGTCAGGGATAAAAACGTTGTAGCCCAGTCCCAAAAAGAGTTCCAAATACTTCATTTGTGAGAGCCCGCAAGAATTGTGGCCGTGGATGGAAAGCATAATTTTATTAGACGGAGTCGGGCACTCATAGTATCTGCCAAAGACTTCGTAACCATAGCGGGATTCTCTGCGATATGCGGTAAATGGGATATCTAACCAACGTTTTTGGAAACCCTTTTCCTTAATTTCATAATCTAATATGAAATCATAATCTCTCTTAGAAGGCTTATAGAGTTTCTTTAAAATAAAGTATGCCCCTACTCGAAGGGCAACTGCAACAAATAATATTATTCCTACTATTAAATAAATCCACCAAGGCATAATTATCTAGCTATATTAGCAAGTCTTTGTAGTTCATCAACGTTATGGATGACTATTTCGTCTTTCCTAAAGCTGATGATACCGTCTTCACGCATTGCAATCATTTCTCTACTCATGGACGGACGAGAAACGTTTAGATACTCTGCCATTTCATTACGGTTGAATCCAAGATGTATGGTTTCCGTTCCTTGAGCAAGATACTTATCATAGAATAACTTAGCAATCTTACCACGCATGGACTTAATCTTAAGGTATTTTGCATCGTTATTGATGGTATCGATGCGTTCTGCCAGGCAAGAAAGGGTGTTTTCCAAAAGTTTTTGGTGGCATGGGCAGTTATTGGAGCATTGTTTAACAATGGTTGCTACCGAAATATAAAGAACGGTTGCTTCTTCTGCTATTACTACCGAGCTTTTGAAGGTGCGGTCACCGGAATATCCTTCTACTTCACCGAACATATCACCGGCATAAAGTTCACCGCAGTTTTCCAGGTCACCATTGGGCTTTTTGATGAACTTTACAGCTGCACCGCTCAAAATAATGCCTATTTCTTCTACAGGTTGTCCTATTTCTGCAACGACTCTACCCCTACTATACTTGTTGATATGGCCGTGCAAACAATCGAAAATCGCATTGATTTCCTTGTCTTCAAAATTATGGAACAATTTATTCTTTTTGAGTAGTTTAAAAATGTTCATTGAATACCCCTAAACCTAACCTTTTTTGTTTGTATCTTAAGCAACAAACGTTAAAATTATTATACAATGACATGGTACTTTTTGCAAGACTTTTTTTAATTTTTATGTTACTATATTTATACTA
This sequence comes from Candidatus Stercoripulliclostridium sp., assembly GCA_045594145.1. GTDB lineage: Bacteria > Bacillota > Clostridia > Christensenellales > DTU072 > Stercoripulliclostridium_A. The sequence continues at coordinate 6,648 of JAZNYA010000079.1, forward strand.
AGTACGTTATAACAACAATTGACGTAACCTTTGGGCTAAAAAAGGAGAACTACGATGGAAAACACATCCAATCTTCAAAAGTTTAACGATGCAACAAACGCATTTTATTCATCAAGGCTAATAATTGTCGATAAAGTCATCTCCGACTTTTTGAAGACTCTCGTTAGCGATGAATCGTATATGTACGTTATTGCAGATGCAACTAAGACGTCGGATTATAGGCAAGAATACCAAAATGCCATAGTTAATGATGGAAACGGCATAAGTTTTAGACTCCCCATGAACAAAAGGCACGTTGTTTCCTTGGTTGTAGGTCTTCTTTTGGAGTTCGATAAAAAGGACCTTTCTATAATAGAGTTCGTAAGGAAATTTTATCCTGCAGAAGCCAGCCACGACTCCTACCTTGCTTTTTGCGAATACGTAATTAAGCCCTTTGCGGATGCTTTTAAATCCTTGTATCTTGGCGAAGACGACGTTTATTCTTCCACCACAATAGCAGACCTGGAAGAAAAGCCATTTAACGAAAAAGCCAAAGAAGACAGCGACTATTGGCTACGCTTAGCAATAGACGGAATAATGAGCGACAACACTCTAAGTGGCGAAAAGAGAAAAGATTTCATAACGATGATTAAAGGCCTAATGTACGTTACGGAGCTACAAAACCCCTTGCTCATAAAACTCAACTGGCTAGGCATTAAGTATGCATTTGGTGACCTTAAGAGCGTACATAGGGAACTCAAAGAAGTAGAAATTATCCTAATCAATTATGGAGTAATAGACTAATGGGACAATTATTTTTAACTAGTTTAGAAAGCGTTGCCTTGCTAATAGTAATGGCAGTACCCGGCTTTATAGTAGCCAAGCTAAAGATGATAAACAAAGAAGAAGCGGTAAAATTTTTGTCCGTTACAATGCTATATATCTTGCAACCCTTTGTAACCGTAAACTCTTTCCTTAACACAGAGTTTACTATGGATATCCTTTGGAATATGCTAGCAATATTCCTATTTACCACCGTTACGGAGCTTGCAATCCTATATATTGGAAAACTCATTTGCCATCCCATCAAAAAGCTTGACGTGGACTCCAAAGGTATCATAAGTTACGGCGGAGCATTCGGC
>JAZNYA010000080.1:0-7628 GCA_045594145.1 Candidatus Stercoripulliclostridium sp.
TTTGCTATTTTTCTTCTTTCTCGGAACTTTCTTCCGTTTTGGTGCTTTCAACCGTTGCTTTTATGGCTTTTTTGCCACTAACGTCCCATTTATCGAAGACGAATTTCTTGAGCGGGATATAAAGGACGTAGGTGATAACCACGTTGATTGCGATATTTATTGCTTGGAAGGGGGCTCTACCGGCAAGATATATAAGGAAGGATTTTTTTCCTTTTGCATAGAAGAACCAAAGCCCGAAGGTATTCAACCCGAGCGTGCATACGACGAAAATAAATACGTATGCGATAATTATTTTTAGGTATACGTTGAGCTTGGGGAGCATAAAAGCCAGTCCGCTAAGCACGCCTATTAGTCCACTTGCTATCATAATGAAGGGATTAAAGGGGCCTTTTGGAGCAATAAGACAGCCGATTAAATCGCCAAGAAGTCCTACGATACCGCCGGAAACAGGTCCGAAAAAGATGCCCGCAAGGGAGCAGATAACGTAGTTGAAGGAGATGGAATTGGCTCCGCTGTTGACGGTAATGGAAAAGCAGTTGGTTATTACAGCAATTGCCGTCATTACGCCCAAATAGGCGATGCGTTTTGGTGAAAAGTAGTTTTTTACCTTAGTGTTCATAACGTTCTCCTTGCAGATAGGACAACCGATACAAAGGTTGCAACGGATGCGACACGTCATCGCAGAAGTTTCTTTCGTCCACAAACGACATCCCATTTTGTGGCACTTAACGCAACGTGTCTACTCTGCAAAACCTATTATAACACAAGGCGTGGTTTAATGCAATAAGTAATTATAAAGCCACTTGTTTTTTACGCTTAAAGAACAATTTGAAGTCGAATATTCCAAGTAGATATGCTATCGTAAAGTAGGTTAAGAAGGCGAAGGCGGATGCGAAAATTAGGGCGAAAACGCCGTTTAATTTTTGTGTTATTCCGTTTAACAGATGTGCAAGGAGCGAGCAAGAAAGCGTGAGTATCGTAACTGAAACTAGCGATTTAGGTATCCCTAAACTGCATTTTACTTGCTTACGAAGAAAATAGGAATTGCCTAAAATTACGACTAACGTGAAGATTAGTTCACTAACTATTACTCCGTCTACGCCAAGGTACTTGGGCGTAACTACGCTGGCAATTAGCATTAGAGTGCCACCTACAAGATAGGTTAAAAAGTTTTCTTTTTCCTTGCCTACCGAGTTCATACTGCTTGCAAGAATATGGTTTATTGGCGTTAGAAGGAGAAGGACACTAGCTTTTTCCAAATATACGCCCGACGGAACGTCGCCAAAAACAAAGGAAGTGAGTTCTCTGCCTAAGGCGAGATATACGACCATAAAACCACCGCTAACGACAAGGGAAGCGGTAATGCCGGAAGATATTTGTTTACCAAGGCTTTCTAAGTCTGCTTTGGCATTGGATTCGCTCATTTCCGGAATAAGAACGATGGCAAGAGAACCAATTAAGGCATTGGGGGCAAAGAGCAAGGGATTGGCCATGCCTGAAATTCTACCTACGCTTGCCGTTGCTTCGGCAATAGTCATACCGCTTGCAATTAGACCGTTTGGAACAATCAAAGTGACGGCGACGCCCACGAGAGAACCGAAGATTTTCATGATAGTTAGGGGAGTTGCGGGCTTTAGTACTTCTTTAAAAGAGCCTATTCCGACGAACTTACCATCACGTTTTAGGAAGGTGAAAATAATTATGCCCATAACCAAGACGTCGCTTATGAGAAATGCTAGAGCAACGCCTATTTCTCCGCTTATACCGCTTATTATTCCGCTTACGAACAAGAAGGTTAGGACGATTCTTAATATTTCTTCCATGAACTCGCTCAAGCTGAAGTCCAAAAAGAGTTTGTTACCCCAAAACCAACCACGGATGATGATATAAAAGGTGGTGGAAACGAGAGCCGGGAGCATTATTTTGAGTAGGGGGATGGCACGCTCATCCGGGATGAGAAAATTTGCGTGTGGCAGTACGAGATATGCAACTACGAGTGAGATGCAACTTGCAACTATGCCGAGAACAAGGGAAGTGCTAAGGAGTTTTAGCCCACGATCGCCGGATGTAGTGGCGTTACTTTCGGCAATTTTCCTGGAAAGCACCGTCGATATTCCGCCCGTGGAGAATGCGATGAAGAGAAAAAAGACGGTTATGGCGGTTTGATATAGGCCGAGCGACTCTGCTCCGAGAGTGTGAGAGAGATAAATTTTAAAGGCGAAGGCGAGCGTTCTCGTCAGCACGCTAAAGCCGGTTACGGTGGCTATAGATTTAAGTAAACTCGATTTGGGCATACTTAATGCTATGCTGTTGGGGTGGCTAAAATGAGAGAAAAAGGGGTGACGTTCACCCAAACTTCTCAAAATGACCACACAAAATTTAAGGTAGTTAATAAAAAAGTAAAATTTAATTAAAAAAGGGGAGCCGATTAGTTGAATTTATTTTTTTGATGTGCTAACATTATTGTACTTGTGTGTATAGCGCACGCGTATAAAATACTATTACTTATGGTGGTAAAATGAAAAAATCCAAAAAACTACTAACCTTATTGCTTGCAACCTTGCTTGTTGTCGCATTGATGATAGGCGTTGTTGCATGTAACCCCCCGGAAGACGGAAGCGGTAACGACGACGTTGTAACCGAAACCGAAACTCCTTCCGAAACGCTACTTGTTTCTAACGGCAAGTTTGCTACGACTACCGGAGCAACCTACGTTAAGAGTGCATCTAACTGGACCTTGACTGCTGGTTCATGGGCAAAGTCTTCCACCGGTTTAACTACCGGCGTAGTGGACCTTGAAGAAAACACCTATGCTACCAACAAGGGTGCAATTAATGCAAACATCGGTAATCCCGGCGTAGACCCTGCAACTCCCGTTGAAGACAATGCTCCCGTAGATACCAATGCTCTAGTAATCAGCATGGACGGCGAAGAAAGCAATGGTTCTATTTTCTATGTTTCTTCTAACGTAAGCGTAAAGAAAGGCGAATACTATAAGCTTAGCGTAAGCGTATGGACCGACCTTTTGTTCGATGATGAAAACGCAGACAACTCCAAGCGTGGTGCTAATATCGTTATCTCCCAAGGTACGAGTGCATCCAGCGTAGTAGTTGCAAAGTTTGAATCCATCAACACCAACAAGTCCTGGACGACCTATAACGCATACATCGAAGGCTCCAACTTTGAAGACAGAAGCTTTAATATCCAACTATGGCTCGGTTATGGTCCTTCTCAAATGAAAGACCTTGTTAACGTTGGTACTTCTTCCGTTCCCAGCGAATATACCGCTAAGGGTAGCGTAATGTTCGATAACGTTGTAATGGAAAAGATAGAGAAGAGTGCATACGACACCGCTCTGGTAAGCCAATATAACGCACTAGTAGGCAACAACGATGCAACTGCTCGTACCCAAGAAATGCAAAACGCATACGGCGTTGTAAAGGGCAGTAACGTAGTTTTGAGCTATGAATATCTTAACAACAACTTCACCGGAGCAACCGGATATTCAACTTCTTCCGCTCAAAATTCCTACTTTACTTCCGCTAAAGTTGGTTCTACCGCTAACTACACCGTAGTACGTGGTAAGGAAGACCTTAAGGATAGCGAAAACTTCCCCAGCTACACTTCCACCAACGACCCCACCGGCGTTTTCGATTTGACCAAGCTATATTACGTTGATAGCAAGAACAGCAACGATTTCGCTAACGCATACGGCAAGGTAGCATCTACGTTTGTTCCCCCGGTTGCAAGTGACCTTCGTGTAACTTATACCCAAGAAAACGGCTATAAGTTCGACCGTCAAGACAACCCCCTTGAATCTCAAGCACTATTAGTTTACCACCAAAAGAACGCTATAAGCGGAGCAGGATTCCAAAGCTCGTTTGATATCCTTCTCGAAAACAATAAATTCTATGCAGTATCCGTATGGGTATACATTTGGGTACCCGAAGTAACCGAAGCTGACTACTGTGGCACCAAGCCCACCGCACCCGAAGTTGGCGAAGAAAACTATGATACTAAACTAGAAAAATATGAAAAAGACCAAGCTGCATACGATGAAAAGTACTCTGAATTCCTAAAGTATGATTCATATGCAAAGAATAAGACCGGCACCAACCCCGATAGCAAAGTATATGCAACCCTACGTCTACAAGGTGCATCTACCAACGCTAAGCTCGAACAAAAGAGCGACGGTACTTGGGGTGCTTGGCAACCAATTACCATCAAAGTTAAGGGCAACGAACTAGCAGACAGAAAGGTTGGCCTAGAACTTTGGTACGGCGAAGGCGAATGGGGTGAAGATACCCTATATCCCGGCGGATGCTTCTTTGATAACGTAACCATCATGGAATATGATAGTGCAGACGCTATCAACTCCGCATACGCAGGCGACCTTAAAGAATGGGACAGCATCGACCCCGTTGACTACGAAGGATTTGCTCTTAATAGTGCAACCCAAGACTTCACCGCTTTCGGTAGCGAAGAAGTTGACGGCTGGTACTACAACGTAGTTGATACCAACACCTTCGTTGATATGGATTCCCAAGACAGCAACCTTTATGCAGGTATCCTTTCCGGTACCGCAGTAAAGAACGGCACCGATTTGAGTGGCGTTAAGGCACTAAGCGGACTAACCTTTGATGCAGACAAAGACGTTCTCGAACTTGGCACGACCGTATTTGACTTTGCAATTTTGAACCATGCCGACTATACCGCATCCAAGCTTTACTTTAAGCCCAGCGATACCGACACCGTTCTAAAGACTGCCCCCAACCATTTCTATCGTATGTCCATGTGGGTTAACACTCAAAACCTAAAGAGTGGTTCTACCTTCAGCGTATCCCTATACGATGCAGAAAACGATGCAGTAATCAACTCCAGTGCAACCCAATCTTCCATCGCAGTTAAAGATTGGGCGGAAATCAGCTTCGTAATGCAAGCTTCCGCAACCGAAAGCGATGAAATGTACGTCGTAGTAGAATTCGGTAAGGGCGATATTTATACTCCTGCAAGTCATACCAAGGGTGCTGTTATCATCACCGCTCCCACCTGGAAGGAAATCGAATACACCGAATACAAAGCTGCAAGCGGTTCTTTCGTTAAGAGCTTTGACCTAAGCGGTTCTACTTCCACCGGCTCCAGCATCACCAACTCCGACTTCAGCTCCGTTGATTCTTCCAACTATGATTTGGACGAAGAAGACGATGAAGTATTTGATGCAGAAGGTAAGATTATTGGTATTGCTAAGCCGAAGAGCTGGAGCATGTCCACCGAAGCAAACCTAATTTCCGCACCTACCCTTACCGCAAGCAGTCCTTATATCCAATGGAAAGAAAACGTTAAGGAAGTAACCCATTATCATATTTATAATGCAGACAAGAAACTCGTTAAGGTTATCGCAGTTGCAAGTGCAGTACTAAACACCGACTACACCGAAAAGACCGAAAACGAAGTTACCACCCGTACTTACCAATTCAAGCCCGAAACCAGTAAGTATTATTATGTACGCGCATTAGTACTCGATAGCACCGAGCAAAAGATACTATACGCATCATCACTTTCCAACAGCAAGAACGTTAGTGCAACCGGCACTGCAGAACCCGTTCTTGAAGGCAACGTAATCGAAGAAGCACTTGCAAGTGTTAAGGGCGGTATCGTAAACGCTAACGATTACAAGAACGTAGGACTTGGCCAAGATTTCTATCCCGCAGGCGACAATGATACCCTAGGATATACTTCTACTTTGTCCAGCAACCTACTAATGCTCACTTCCAATTATCCCACTTACTTTGGTTACACCAACTCTTCATCCGTAAGTCTTGCAACCGAATCTTATTACAGACTAAGCGTATGGGTAAAGACGATAGGCGACACCAAGGCAAGCGTAACCATCAAGAACAGCTCCAACTATCTTGCAGTTACCCATAGTGACGCAGATGCAGGCGATTACGTTGGCTACACCGGCATCAACACCGCAGACAAGTGGGTAAGATACGATTTCTATATTGCAACCAACCTATCCAGCGGTAGCTTGACCTTGGAACTTTACCTAGGTAACAAGTACGCTAACAACACTACTGCACTTTCCACTGCAGACGGAGCAACCAAAGTTTCTTCCGGTGCAAGTGCAGGTACCGTATACTTTGATGACGTAATGCTCGTAAAACTTGCTAGCGAAGACGCATATAACAAGCTCGTTTACGGCGTAGATAACCTAGAAGAACTAAGCGAAAATGAAATCAAAGAAAAGATGGCAGGTTACGGCGTAGACGTTAACGCAGACGGCGTTGAGTTTACCGTAAAGGCACTCCTTAACGCAAGAAAGGCTTATGCACTAAACCTTCTAAACGAAAAGGATGCAACCGAAACTTACTTTAACAATGCCTTCAACTTCGAACTCGTAAACTACGATACCGACTCCTTCGATAACTTCGATAAGAAGAAGGACGACCCGGCAAACAACGTAGAAGCATTTATGGGTAACGATTCCAACTCCTTCACTCACTATGAACCCGATGCAATATTCAATGGCGAATATGCAGGCGAAAGTGCAGCAAACGTAAAGGATAACGATACTCCCAACCACGTATACGGCGTATACAACAAGAAGGGCGACTTCGAAGACATCATTTCTCATATGACCGCAAAGGATTACTTGCTACAAGACAGCACCTATGCTATTGCAGAAAAGTACACCGATGCTCAAATTAGAGAATTCCTAACCACCACCTATACCGATGGTAGAGAAGAAGGCAACAACAACTACTTGATGATGGCAAACATCACCAAGCCCAGTGCACAATACTTCCAATCTTCCAGCCTTTCCATGAGTGCAACCAGCTACTATCAAATTACTTTCTATGCAAAGTATCTTGCAGTAGACCCCGCTAAGAAGGCAGAATTCCGCTTCATGTATAACAAGAGCGATTCTCTATGGGAAACCGTACAAATCTCCCATAGTGAAGATATGGTAGAATACACCTTCTTGTATGCTAACGAATCAACCAAGAGCGTAAGTGCATATCTATCCTTCTATCTAGGTTCTGATGACGCACAAGGCGATGCAGAAGACGTAAAGAACCTAATGGCAGGTATCGTAATCATAGACGACCTATCCATCCAAAAGCTAACCGCTGATGAATATACCGCAACCAAGGCAAGCTTGGAAGGCGATACTTCTAAGGCAGGTACCTTCGGCTCATATCTAACTGAAGCAGAAGTAGCAGAAGATGAAGAAGAAGTAACCGACGAAGAAGAAGATACTGACGAAGAAGAAGACGAAAACAAGATTAATCCGCAAGTATGGCTAATCATCTCTTCCGTAGTAATCGGACTCATCCTAGTAGCAGTTATAGTCGTTATGATTTATAGAAAGCTCAAGACTAAGGTTACCAAGAAGCTACGCAAGACTAAGGTAGACTCTGCAATGCCCGCTGACTTCGAAAAGAAGCAAGCACAAGAAAAGGTACGCAAGTCCGCAGATAGTAAGAAGAAGGATGTAGATACTTCCGAGTACAACGACTAGTAAAAACACGCTATTTTAGCGACCTACTTCACAAACATAAAAATCCCCACTCGGTCATTTACGCCAAGTAAACTCCCGTCGTGGGGATTTTTGTTTGCTTGTA
>JAZNYA010000081.1:0-29092 GCA_045594145.1 Candidatus Stercoripulliclostridium sp.
GAACGACATGGCTACGATCCGACTTGAAAACGTTAAGATATATTCTTTCTGTGATTTGGTTGACGTAGAAATTGGGGATGGGGCGGAAATTCGTTCCAGCAATTGCGAGAAAGCGAAGATAGGGAAAAATACCACGGTGGGCCCGTTTGCTACGTTAAGGAAGGGGGCCGTAATAGGTGATGGTTGCAGAGTGGGAGATTTTGTGGAAATTAAAAATTCTACTCTTGGCGATGGCGTTAAATGTGCCCACCTTGCATACGTAGGCGATGCTACCGTCGGAGAGAGAACCAACGTTGGATGTGGGACGGTGTTTGCCAACTATAATGGCAAAGTTAAACGCAAAACGGAAGTGGGTAAAGACGTTTTTATAGGGTGCAACGTCAACCTGATTGCACCGCTTAAAGTGGGGGATGGAAGCTTTATTGCGGGGGGAACTACTGTTACGGACGACGTGGAAGGCGGTAAATTCGTAATCGCCAGAACCTGCCAAGTATCGCTTGATAAGCGTTCAAACAATACATAATTCACGCACACGCACTCCCGATAAATAAAATTTTAGTAAAATAACACGCACGTTGCTTGCGTGCGCGATTTTTATTATATATAATAATGCCATATATCGACGTAAATCCATGGAGACCGGATTATGGCAAAACTTAGAGTAACAGGAAAACGTTTCTCCCTTAACGGGATGTTAGGCATCACTATGATAGCCGTTTTAGTTGTAGCAGTTGCATCAGTTATAGCTGCTGCGGTTATATTACCACAATATGCGGACGTAACGGAACACGAAACGCCCGACGTTGTTGCGATAGTTGCACCCGATAACGGGCTTATTTCCGTCGGGGCGGACCCGTCGCAAGTTTTCGTAACCGTCAAATATAGCGACGGTTCTTCCGCACAAGTTGCACTTTCTGAACTCGTGGTCACCGGTCTCGACACGAGAACTGAAGGCATCGTTGACGGTGTGGTTTTAGATTTCGGTGGATTTAAGCAAACGGTCTCCTTTAACGTAGTACCCACGGAATTGCAAGTCGAATATATAGCTTCTACCGGTGGTAGAATAGACGGAGCTACGATACAAAACGTAAGTGCCGGTGCGGATGCAACTCGTGTAGAAGCAATACCGGATGAAGGTTACTATTTCGCAGGTTGGTCTGACGGCGACATAAACGCAAGCCGTTTGGATAAGCAGGTTTCTAAGAGTATGAGACTTGTTGCAACGTTCAAAAAACTCGTTTATTCGGTAGTTTTCTATTATCCTGATGGTACGACTGCAAGAGAAGAAGACGTTGAGTACAATGATTCTCCCATTAAGATTCCACGTGAAGACGAACATAATATGCAAATGTACGGCTATCGTTTTATCGGTTGGGACGTAGATTATACTCACATTACCAAAGACACCAACATTTATCCTTTATACGAAAGATATGCAACCGATTTTAGCATAGAGTGCACTACGAGCCCGGATGGCGAAGCAATCGGCACTACCGATGCACTCAGTTTCTATGAAAAAGATGAAATTGCCACCGTGCGTGTTTCACCCATTTCTCTAGACTACGAGTTCGTAGGTTGGTCCGTTTATAACGTAGAATTAAATTCCTGGGTAAATCTAGAGCCTGAAATGAGTGGCGGTAAGCTCGTTCACGTAGCAGCGGACTACGCAATCGAGTTCATTTCTACACGTTCCGGTACGGACACACAATATATTTTAAGCTTCACTCCGGATGAATACGTTGATGAGATTCTAGTAAAAGCTCACTTTGTAAAACTCGCAAACGACATAAGGTTTACTTCCATGGGAACCAAACTATTCGACGTATTTAACGTAGGATATGAAACGCCCATCGGTGAAGTATTCGACGTAGAAGACACGTCTTATTTGTCGATGCTCGGTTACTCCTTTAAGGGCTGGTATGCGGAAAACGGCGAAGTTAATGAAAACGGCTCTCCCGTATTGGTAAAGAACACCACCACCTTCACTCAACCCACCACTCTTGTTGCATACTGGGAAAAGGAAATCTATAAAGTAGTATTCCTAAAGGGCGACAATGAAGACCCGTCGTTCGTAGACCCCGCCAACGGCTATCAAGAAAACGTAGACGGTGTTCTTGGTGCAAATGGTAAAGTGGTTACCGCATATTATCAAGACAATCTTGCAGGTGCCGTAAGCGGTTCTTTCCCGGAAGAAATTCCCGTAAAGACTAACTATCACTTCAAAGGCTGGTATCTTGCCGATGCAGATAGATTACCCACTTCTAAGGTTGTCGATAAGACCTTCAAAGTAGAAAGTCCCGTTGTATACGTTGTACCCGTATTCGAAGAAAACACCAAAGCTCTTACCGTTTCCATAACCGGTTCCGGCTCAATCTATTCACTAATTGAAAATCCCGATGGAGCTGCTATCGAAAAAAGCATATCCAGCAGAGTAGATATGCCTGTTACCAAAGATTACGCAATTAGAATTCGCCCCACCGAAGGATATACGCTTTCTTCCGTAACCGTAAACGGCGTTACGACGTCCGATGATGACCTTGCAGGCGAAGACGGATATTACGACCTTACTATTAATGCCGTCATAAGTGATGATTATAGAATAGAAGCAGTATTTACCTTAAGCGAATATACGATTTCCATTACCAATGGTAGTGGTGCTACCAACAATGGTACTATTACTTACGGCATACTTGGAACGAACGTAACCAATAGTCAACTTGGCGAAAACGTCTTGACGCAAGTTAACTATGGTGCAGGTATTTCTATCGAAATAGTTCCCGAAAACGAAAATAAGCCCAATAGTTATCAATATTACATAGCTTCTGTTTCTCTAAACGGCGTTAATATGCAAGTGCCGTCGGAAGCAACTTATTATAATCTCATTATTGAAAACGTAACCGCAAACCAAAGCGTAGCTATCACTTATCGTGAATTTGCATATAGAGTAACGCTACCTTCGAATAAAACCTATGGTTCAATGGAAGCAGAAGGCGAACTCCTAACTTTCCAAAGGGGCAACGAACCCCAATTCTCCATTACCGCAAACGCCGGTTATTATATCCGTAGAGTTACCGCCAACGGCACGATAATCGACCCGTACGTAAGCGTAAAAGGATATACTGTAAACAAAGACGAACTCCTTGTTAACGGCAAAGAACCCCAAGAAGGCGTTAACGATTACAGAGTAACCAGCATGATGCTTTCCATCGACGGCATAGAAAGTGACGTTACTTTTGCTGTTGAATATGCGGAATTATACTACAACGTAACGACTTCCTATGAAGGAATAGGCTCTGTTGACGTTCCCTTTACGGTTGGTTATGAAGATTCGTTCAGCGTTAGAGCATCTACGACCAGCGGTTATTACGTTCATGCAGTAGTTATAGATGGTGGAGAAGAACAGACTTTCGATAGCGTTCAACTTTCAAGAGAATTCCACGTTGGCGAAGCCAAAAAAGACTACGATGTCAAGTTTATCTTCAGAAGAACGAGCTACTTTGTACGTTTTGAAGAAAAAGATGGAAATACTTCCGTAAGCTATAACGGAAATACTATCAACCTAGTAAGTGGCGAAGGTTATACCTTTAATGAAATTGAACACGCATCTACCGTAGACTTCGAAATTAAGGTAAAAGACGGTTACTACATTAACAGAATTAACGTCAAGTCCAATTTGGGTGCAGATTACGACGAGAATACCAATTTCTATGCTAAGTCTCACGTTGTAACTTTAAGCAACGTCAATACAAGCTACTCTGTTGTAATAGATTGTTTGCCTATTAGTGTAGAATACAAAGTATACCTAATCAATAAGGCAGATAACGACGTAACCATCAACAATGAAAGCGTTGTAGGTAACTTAGGAAACGCTAGCGTATCTTACGGCGGAGATGTTAACGTTTCCGTTGCAATGGCAGAAGGTTACGAGCTTGCTCTTGCAAACATTATCATTAAGAATAGGGATACGAGAGAAACTTACCAATATCTCCCCTTAGAAGGCGAATACGTAGAAAGCGAGTTTAACGGCTATTATTCACTCATAAACTCTTCCGACGTTCTCGGTAACGCAGTAACTACCTTGTTCGTTTATGACGTTAAGACGGCAATAGACGTTTACGTTTACTTTGAAGGTGAAGATGCAAATGCAACCGAACACGTTCTCACTTATGAAACAGAAGGTGAAGGAACGATGTCCGTTACTGATGAAGACGGCAACCAGGTAGCTTCCGGAAGCATATTAAGTGCAGGTAGTGAAGTTAAATTTGCTTTAACCGCAAACGCCGGCAGTTCGGCAAAAGCTCTTGTCATAAACGGACAAGAAGTTTCCTTGATAGACGGCGAATATATTTTAACGATAAATGAAGACGCAGTAGTAGGTGCCGTCTTTGAACGAATCATTTATACGATAAACGTACAACCCGGAGTTCAACACGGTACTATCGCAACTCAAAAGAGTATAGTTTATCAAAACGAATCTTTCTTGATAAGATTGACTCCGAACGTAGGATATTACGTTTCTCACTTTGCTATAACCGTAGAAGGTTCAAGCGTAGTATATCAACCGACTTACACCGTAGGAACGGATTATGAGTTCAATGGCGAATACGTTACAGGTAACGTAACTATTACCGCTCAATTTGCTCCTATCCAATATGAACTCACCTACGAACATGGTGCTAATGGTTCTTTGAGTGGCGTTGGTGCTACGGGTAACATCTACGTCAACTATGGCGAAACCCAAAGCGTTGAAATTAATGCAAACGACGGCTTCTATATCAGCTCTATCGTATTAAACGGCGAAAAGATTTCAACGACAAATCTAATAGGTACGCCCACCGCTACTGGTGAATACGTTTCCGGCAGACTACAACTTTACGTAACCGGAAACATAGACCTTAAGGTAGAATTCTCACCCATGGTATATTCCATAACCATCGATAAGGTTTTGGGTGGTACTACGCTGGTTAAGAAAGGTAGCGATGCATATCGTCCTGCGAACGAAGTAGAACTCAGCTTGGGTGATAATATTGCTCTTATGATGAAGGCCGATACCGGATATCACGTTGCATCTTTGAAGATAGATGGCGTAAAAATGGAAGGTTGGAGAGATACGGACGGCTCCATTAACGACCTTAATCAAATATTCTATCTCGTTGAAGGCGGAATAACCGGCAATGTGATTGTAAGAGTAGAATATGCTGTTAATGAATACCAAATCAACATGAACGTCAAGAATACGAGCCCCAACTTTAGTTCAGTTGACGTCGAAAGCAATTCTTATGGAATGGTTACCATAAACGGCTCTGCTCCCGATAGTTCTAAGCTTTATAGACACGGCACCAACGTTAAGTTTGTTGTTACGCCCAGAACGGCTCGTGGATACTATATTTCCAGGTTTGAACTCGTATACATCGGTGATGATGGACGTGAAACGGCAGAAGCAATTAGCCTAACGGGCAATAACGAGTCCATTAGCGAATCGGGTGGCTCTTACGTCCTAAAGGGAATTTCGAGAGATATTCAATCTGTTAATATCGAATTTAAGAGACGCACTTATTCCTATACTCAAACGCTAACGATAGATAGTAAGGATGCTCCTTGGATTTCTAATGGTAGTCTAGAACCCGTATTTACCAATCCTTATTCAAATGCAAGCGTAATTTTGGAAAATGGTAAGTATGAACACGGCTTGAACTTTACCATTAGAGCATTACCCGGTACCGGATATGCTCACGATACCTTCCTAGTAAACGGTGAAGATAGAAGTAAAGCACTAAGAAACAATTCTTACGTTGGTACGATTAATTCCGATATCGACGTCAACGTTAAGTACGTTATCCAAACCTTTGCCGTAGATATGCAAGCAAGCATAGGTGGTGAATACGCTATCTATGACACTGACGGCGTACTACTTTGGGTTCCCGGTATCACTATTTTAGAAGAAGCTCCCGCAGATGAAGATAGTGTGGAAGGTCCTTGGACTCTAGGCGTTCGTCAAACCGTTACCGGTACGATATGGGCAACTGAAGACGGCATCGTAGCAACCTATGGCACGAACGTAGTATTCTCTGCAACTCCGTTTAATGCTTTAAACGGATACGTTGAACAAGGCAATAGAATTTCTGTTTTCAAGATAAACGGAGAAAATAAACGCATCGAGAACGAAGATGCGAATATGCGTCAAAACTATGAAGTAAAGAAAGACGTTTATTGTGAAGTTGCTTTCACCATCCATACTTATAGCATTACCATAAACACCTTTACGGGCGGTCTTGCACAAATAAGCACCGGTATAGTAGAGTGGAACCAAAGCGTAACCATCAAGTTGGATATCAACCGTGGATACGTTATGGAAAACGTAAAGATTAACGGAGAAGATAAGCCCGTTATCGCAAAGGCTCTTGCCGACTACGGCACCTATACCGAACTACACGTTACTTCCAACCTTGCAATTGAAATAACTCTTGCAAACAAGAAGTACAACGTAACCTTCAACGGCGACTTCGCAAAGACTTACGATATCGTTCAAAACGGTGAAATAGTAAGAAAGGTAAGTGCCGTAAGTGGCGTAATCGTTAATAAAAACGTCAACGGAAAGACCTACGGAGAATACTTTACCAACGTAGCAGGCAACTTCTCCGACGTAGGACAACTACTGGGAGATGCAGTATTTGCCGATAAGTTAACGATATCTCTCACCGCACCTAACGGCTACAAGATTACTTCCGTATCTATTACTATGGATAATGACGGCGGTGTAGTTTCCAGCCTAGTACAAAACGAAAGCGGACTAGATGCAGACGATGGCACTGGAACTCGAACCTTCACCATACCTAGCATGACCGGTAACGTTGTCATTAACATAACTTATGCTATCAAGCAATATGCAATAGAATACGTAACCGTAAGCGGTGGTCAATATGAATCTACTGGTATAACCCTAGTAAGCCATCACGAACTATTCGAACTAAAGCTTGTTTCCAACGCAGGCTACTATCTCGCAAGCCTTGACGTTAACGGAATAAGCATACCTACCGTATATGAAAAAGACGGTATGCGTTATAAATACAATACGACCACAAAAGCACTAAGCGGTGGTGAAAAGAAGTTGGAAATCAATGATGCGTTCGTAAATGGACAAAGCAAGATAACCATACTTCCCACCTATGAAAAGCAAAAGTTCGACGTCGTATTCTTTGTAAACAACCAACAAATCACCGACCAATTTACCGATAAAACGTTGGGATTGTCACTTGAAAACGACCAACTCATTTTTGATGCAGAAAACGTAATTGGTCACGAGCTCAAAGAAGGATATTCAATCACCAATATTTCCTTCTACAATATGCTTAAGAACAATCCGCTAGCAGTTGCATATAACTTCGCTCTAGAAGGAACGGCAGGTCGTGATTATAACTTATTTACTTCTAAGGGAGCATCGCTAGACGTAACTCTAGACGACGCAATTCTCTCTATGATGGATTACCACTCCGTATCCCATAAGGTTGTTTACGTATACTACACTACGGCTATCGACGAGCATGAAACCACGCTTCAAACCTATCTCGTAGAAGCAACCGTGGAAAACGAAAGAGTAATCAATAAGGGCTCTGCAATTGAACCGCAACAAATACCCACGGTAGGCGGAACCAGAGCATTTACCGTAGTTGCATCGTTTAGCGATAATAAGAGCATAATGAGACACGTTTATGGTACGGAAGCAGTTCTTACCGTCAACGTACCTGCAAGCGGTGCAAGAAGATATTCCTTCCAGGGATTCCAAGAATACAAGAACGGTGTTTGGTCATACGTAACTCACGACCCGAATGGTAGTGGTATAACCTTGCAATCAAATGGTCAAGTATTGCGTTACAACATGACGTCCGACCGCACCTTCAGAGCAGTATTCTTCCGTGTATATGAAATAACCGTTCAAATACATCCCGAGTACAAATATTTTGAAGGTTCATTCGCAAACAACGACCCGAGCAACATGAAGTATCGCCAATACGCAGGTTTGACTGCAACGGCAAATTATTCACAAAACTCCGACCGTGGCGTAATACTTCCCAACGTAGAAGGAACTCAAGAAATTCTTGAAGATACCGATGGTAACGCCGATGCAACCTATACCTATAGAGTGCTAAGTGGTGCTCGCTTGGTTCTACGTGGAAGAGATAGTATTTCCAAGAACGAAACCAAGGGATATAGCTATTGTGTAATTAACGAAGTAAACGGCAAGATAAGTCAACGTGAAGATAGCTATACTGCCGGTGTGGAAACTCTTGAAGAAAGACTTGTTTACGCATACTTCAAGAACACCATGATGGTAAGCTTCGCTATGGAAACCGTAGGTTCCAAGGTAAACAGCGAAGGCGGTACCGTAACTTACGAAGTAGATGGAGCAACAGTAGGTGGTTTGACCAACAACTCACTGTCTATGAGCCCCAACCAAACCTTGACCGTAAATATTACGCCCAAGGAAAGCTTCAGGTTCGATAGCATTTTAGAATTACTACCGCTTTCCGTACCCGATGCTCAAGGATTCAAGCAATTCAGCTCTATCTATACCCCCATTACCGAAAAAGCAGACGGCAGTGTTACCATGGTTTACTACGATGCTGAATTTGCTCCTATTTCCGATATAAGCGAATATACCGGCAGAATAAGCAGAGTTTCCGTTACCTTCAATAATCTTGCAGAAAACACTATATTCAAGATTAGATTCTGGAAGCAAATTTCCGTAACGACCAGAGTCGAGTGGTTCACCGATGAGCCCGATAGTAGCGACTTCTCTACCGGTTACGACATTTGGTTTAACGATAGGTCTTCCGGATATGCCGATTTGGCAAATGAAGCAGAATCCTTCACCGACGCAAACAATAACGGCAAGTATGACTTGGGCGAATCCTACGTCGATAGCAACAATAATGGTAGATGGGATGATTCCAAGTACGCAAAACAAACCAACACTTACGACTATAACGATAGATTGTTCTACGATATAGGCATGACTATTACCAATTTAGTTGGTTACAAGAAGTATTATCAATTCGTAGGCTACTTCATCAACGGTATCAACGCATATACGCAACTAGGTCAAAACTATCCCGCAACCTATGAAGGCGATTTCATATTGAACGACCTAGATGGACTACCCAACGGTGTTAATATCGTAGAAAGAACGACTTCTACGGATGGTGTTCAAAAGACGACTTACGACGTAGAAATAGTAGCTAAATTTATACCTGTTTATAATATCGTTATTGAAAACGAGTATATAGACAGCGGTAGTTATTTGAACCCCGGACAAATTACTGCATCTACTATCGTTTATGACGAAAGTTTGACTCAATACTTCACTTCTTCCTATAGCATTGAATCCAGACTGGGTTCGGATAACTCTTATAGAACGGATACGGTCTTCCAAATGCTTGGAAAGATTAACACCATCGATAACACGAACAAGAATCACGCTGGTTCTTCATATAATACTTGGAACGACAACATGCTCACGCTATCTTGGATAGGCGGAGCCGAGTCTTCCGATAGCTTCAGCTTTATCGCATGGCAATACTATGCATACAATGAAACTAGCCGTACTTATGAGTGGAGAAATATTCCTTACGTTGATCCCAACTCTCAAACCAACCTTGTAACCAAGGGTACGTTCACATTCCCGATATCTTGTTTGTTCAGCACGGCATATCCTGCTTACGTAAACAAGAACGATGGTGTAATAAATGGATTCACTTACGATGCATCCAAGTACGATTATAACGGAAATTGGGTTTCTTCAACGAACATTAGTGCAATAAGAATAAGACCTTTGTTCCAAAAGGTAGAGAACTTGACGCTTGTTAAGTCCACGGCACTTTCTCAAGACACTATCTTCATTGATGGTCAAGGCGAAGCAGAACCTAAGATTAATAGTACTTCTCGTTCTAACGGCTACTTCAACTACAACACCGTTCAAACGCTACTACACGGCGAAATCCCCGGTTACGTATTTGAAGGCTGGTATATAACTGAAAACGGCAATGGTGGATATCAACGTTTGTCTGCAATTGCAAACGAAGGAAGTTACGATAAGGCTGTCGTAGAAGGCAGTGGCATTAATGCTACTACTTATTACTTGAAGACGGAAGAAATCAAGAACGTATTAGGCGAAGGAACGGGCGAATATATCTCCTATAACTACAATCCTTTGACCAAGCAAATGCAAGTTCTAATGGATGCATCCTTCAAGATATTCGCGCGTTACGTGCGTGTATATACATTAAGTATAAGGGTATCCAACGTTTCCGGATTTAGCCAAGTGCTAACCGATGCAATGCCTACGCTAAATTGTTATCAAAATATTGATGGCGTATGGACGCTCCTTGGCGAAGTTTCCGGCAACAGAATGATAACCATTGATAATGCTCGTGTAGGAACTCAATATAAGTTCACGCTATCAACTAACTATACGCAAAAGATTAACGATTCTACGTACTTTAATCCCTTGTATGATAGATTCGCAGGAATCACTTCCGTAAACGAAAACAATCAAAACGTTTGGGATGGCAATAATTCTACCGATGCTATTAACTCTTCCATACCTAAAGACGGCGACTTGAGAGAGCTTATACTTGCAAAAGAATGGGATGAATACAATGCTACCATCGAAGCAATGGAAATCATTGTTACCGCAAACGCAGAAAAGACCGTCAACGTCAACTTCGAGTCTTACGGCACGTTGGTAATCCACAACGTATACGTTGGCTCGGCCATCAAACTTCCCAACGAGCTCGGTGAAATCTTGAAAGAGAACGACCCGACTTCCGTAGAAGAATCCGCCGATGCAGCAGGTAATACCGCATATTACGTAAACGATGGTGGCGTAGGCGACGTGGATAACGTTGTTGACGGCATAATCACCATAAACGGTATTCCGATTTCTTCCGGCAGAACTTTCGATGGTCAAATATCCGGCGACTATGCAAATCGTATTATAGAGAGCATGAAGGTTCTCGATAGCGATAACATCAGTTTGGGTATCAACTTTGATGGTTCTAAGATAACCAAAAAGGTTCAACACGTCGTATATTACGGACAAGCATCTTGGAACGAATACGATTACGTATATAACGGCATTTGGGATGATGGCGAAGAATACGAAGACCTTAACGGCAACTCCACATGGGATCCGGCAGAACCGCTAGTAGACCTTAACGGCAACGGAGTATGGGATTTGGGCGAAGTCTATACCGATACGAACGGCAACTCCACATGGGATTCTGCAGAACCGCTAGTAGATGTAAAACGCTTTACTGCAATTCCGTATAACACAACCAGCATCTATGATTATCCCTTCGATGGTGGTGACGACGTAGCCACGGCAGGTGATGGCTCTGAAGCTAACCCCTTCAAGATTAGAACCGTAGAACATTTGCGTAACGTAGATAACCTATATAAAGGTAACAATGCAAACCTAATTTACGGCTATTCAAACGGCGAAGCATTACGCATCCACTTCAAGCAAGTAGCGGACATCAACCTTAACGAAGTGAACAATACTCTTGATAGACCTTTGTGTATGCCTTTCACGGCTAACGGCGTATATTACTCCAACGGCTTTAACGGTGTATACGATGGCGGTAACTTTGCTCTATATAATGCACAGCTAGATTTACGTTCATCCGGAATTAAAGAAAACGTAGGTATCTTTAGTAGAGTATATCGTGGTGGTGTCATTAAGAACGTAGCAATAGGTAGAGCTTACGTTGCTGCAAATGCTAATAACGTTGGTGTTATCGCCGGTAGCGTATTCGGTGGTACTATCGAAAACGTATACTACGTAGAAAAGGGTTCACCCAGCATTTCCAACTCCGTAAATGGTGCAAACTTCGTTGGCGGACTTGTTGGTTTACTTTCCGGTGAAAGCGTTGAGTACGGCGTTATCAACAATAGTAGCATTGCATCGTTTAATATCATTGCAACTAAGGGTGGTTCTTACCTAGGACAAGGTAGCGATTATACCGGTGGTGCAGGTGGTATCGTAGGTTCAATCGGCAACTATGGTAGACTACAAGGTACGAACGGTGGATATACCGTAAAGAGTGTATCTATAGTAAACGGTAGTGCTGTGGACGCTCAAGGCATCGGTGCCGGTGGCGTAGTAGGCACTATCCAAGCATCAATAGATACAAACGGACCGGTTGCAGTTGAAAACGTAACTGCAATAGATACTCGTCTGGCAAGTACTTATAACAAGATTGCCGTTGGTGGTATCGTAGGTGCAGTCGGTGCAAACAGAAAGGTTATAGATGCCGAGTTTATTTTGAACGATAGCGATTCAGAAATTCGCTCATATAGCTCACCGTCCGGATTCACGGCTCCCACGTGGGATGAAAACGGAAACGTTAAGAATTATGGTGGTGGCGGTATCGCTGGTTATAATAACGGTACCATTAGTAATGCAAGCGTTACTACGACCGGCAACTATACGCTAACGCTTACCGGTTCTATGGTCGGCGGACTAGTTGGCGTAAACTTCGGAACGGTAGAAGGCTCTAGCGTAAAAGCAAGACTCTATACTTCACGTCAAATGGGCACGGCTTATGAAGGTGGTACCTACGGCGGTATGGTAGGCTTTAATGCAGGTAGCTTGTTGAGTAGCGGAATAAGCGGTATCAATACGGCAACCGATGACTATAATAGAGCGACTGCCGCTTATGAAATCGTAACCGCCGGCAATAGAGAATACGTTCCCACTTCCGGTGGCAACGGACAAATGCACGGCGACGCCGGTGCGGATACCGCAACTATTTACGCAGGTGGTGCGGTAGGCTATAACATCGGTACTGTAAACACAGTAAGCGTCAATGCTAAGTTGATGGTTAACAGAAGGTCCAACGATACCTTGACGAGTGAATCGTTTATTGCAGCCGTTTGTGGATATAGTAGCAACGACAACGTTACCACGCTCAGCGGTAACGCATACGTCAAGTTCTTCCATTACCTATGGGTAGACCAAGCAAACGACGTAAATCTCCCGATGTACGTTTATATCGGCGAAGCAAAGGGTAATGGAACCAGCTCCGATAAGAACATCAACGTAATAGCAAGTGCAGAATACGTTGGTGGTGGTACCAAGTATGACCCGGCAAGCATCGAAGCAGGCTTCACTTGGGGCTTTGAAGGAACCAACTACCTAAGCGGTACTGCAAACGTATACTTCTTCGACACCAACGGATATACTGCATCCAGCTACGCTCCCGATTGGAACGTAAGTGGAACAACGGAAGCAGGAAGCGAAAGCGGAAAGGTATATGCAACCGATTGTCAATCCGTCGGTCCCAATCTACAAACCTTGTGGAAGACGGCATGGAACTATCAAGGAAGCTTGCGTTACGTAAACGTTTCATCACATAAAGAATAATGACCAATAAAACAAGAAGTACGGAAGGCGAAGGCCTTCCGTATTTTTTAATTTAATAAAAAAGTTTAATAATACTAAACAAAAATAAGTTTAATAAAATTAAACAAAATTATTGACAGTATTAAGTATTGTTGCTATCATTATTTTATAATACGTAGGTATACGCAAAAAGTGGAGAGAATTATGGAAATCGGAACAAAAATCAAATCGATTAGATTGCGTAGGGGCTTGACGCAAGAAGAACTTGCAATGAGAGCGGAACTTACCAAGGGATACATAAGCCAACTCGAAAACGATTTGGCATCTCCTTCTATTGCAACTTTAATGGATATTCTTAACGTTTTGGGCGTTACTTTGCAAGCGTTTTTTGCGGAAGAAAAAGAAGAGCAAGTAGTGTTTGGTAAAAACGACTTTTTCCTTTCTCAAAATGGTTCCGGCAGTGCAACGTGGCTAATCCCCAATTCACAAAAGAACGATATGGAACCAATCCTACTTGTTTTGCCGGAAAACGGAGAATCCGACGTAAGATATCCTTTTGAAGGCGAAGAATTCGGCTACGTTTTGGAAGGCAAGATTTCCGTTGAATCCGATGGCAAGACGCACACTGCCAAGCGTGGCGAAGCTTTCTATATCGATGGAGCACACGAACATAAAATAGTAAACGTAGGAACAAAAGAAGCAAAAATAATTTGGGTGACCACACCTAGTAACTTTTAGGAGTAAAAATGGGCAAGCAAACAAAAGAAGCGGTTCAAACAAAAGACGTAATTATCGAGTTAAAGAACGTTCAAAAAGACTATGACGGAAAACCGGCAGTAAAAAACGTTAGTTTTTCCGTAAAACGTGGAGAATTCGTTACTTTCTTGGGGCCTTCGGGTTGCGGAAAATCTACCACTTTGCGTATGATAGCCGGGTTTGAAAAACCTACGTCCGGCACGGTTCTTTTTAATGGAAAGGATATAACCGAAACGCCCCCGCATTTACGTCCGGTAAATACCGTATTCCAAAAGTATGCGTTGTTCCCCCATTTGAACGTATTTAATAATATTGCTTTCGGGCTTAAGAACAAGAAAATACCTACCGGAGAAACCTTTAAAGACAGAAAAGGCAATCTTTATGAAAAGCTAAGAAAGTTGACTAAGGCAGAAATAAAGAGCAAGGTTGATTATGCTCTAAAGCTTGTTGACTTGGAAGATTATGGCCATCGTAACGTTAACAGCCTTTCAGGCGGTCAACAACAGCGTGTAGCTATCGCCAGGGCTCTTGTTAACGAACCTGAAGTTTTGCTCCTTGACGAGCCTTTGGGAGCCCTTGACCTTAAGATGAGAAAGGATATGCAAATAGAACTTATGAGCATGCACAAAAAGCTCGGCATAACCTTCGTTTACGTTACCCACGACCAAGAAGAAGCTCTTACGATGAGCGACACTATCGTCGTTATGCGTGATGGCGTAATACAACAAATTGCAACGCCCCAAAAGATATACGACGAACCTGCAAACGCCTTCGTAGCAGACTTTATAGGTGAATCCAACATATTCAGTGGAATAATGAGAAAGGATTGTGTTGTAGAATTTTTCGATAAAGAATTCGAGTGTGTAGATAAAGGCTTTAAGAAAGATGAACCCATCGACGTTATTATTCGTCCGGAAGATATCTACGTTTTACCTGCAGACAATCAAGCAGTTATGATGGTAGGTAAAGTCGATAGTTGCGTATTTAAAGGAGACCACTACCAAATAGTTGCTTTGGTTGAAGGAAAAGAAGACGTAAACGAGCTTCTAATACACGATAACACGGAAGTTAAGGTAGGGGACGAAATCGGCATTTACGTCAAGCCGTTCGACCTTCACATTATGCATAAGGCTCGCATCATAAACGAAATCGAAACGGAAATGTGGGATGAAGGTGTAGTAGAAATTTGTGGCGGTAAGTTCCCCTGTAATTCCACCTTGCCCAGCGGAACACCCGTAAAGGTTTCCATCGACTTTGACGACGTCATAGTTCACGACGACGAAGAAGACGGTATAATCGGCGGTGAAGTAGTATCTTCAATCTATAAAGGCAGTTATTATCAATGCATAATTAGAGCTGACAATTACTTTAACTTCTTTGTTGATACCGATGACGACTGGTTAAAGGGCGACAGGGTAGGCCTTTCCGTTGCTCCCGATAAAATTATAATAGAACAAATCGAAAAGAAGGATGAAGAATAATGAAGTTCAAGGACCTATCGCAAAAAGCAATAGATAAGGTTAAGAATTTCCGCCTTACTCGTAGGGTGTTCGCTTATCCTTATATTCTATTTTTACTTTTGTTCGTAGTTACACCGCTCGTAATAGTGCTGGTTAACGCATTTTTGCAGGACGGAAGTTTGACGTTCCAAAATTTCGTTGACCTTGCAACCGATGGTTCCAGCCTAAAGGTACTTGGCACGTCCATAGTGGTAGGCATAGTAACTACGCTTATTTGCTTGCTTCTAGGATACCCCGTTGCATATATTCTTGCAAGATGGAAGAGCGGAAGCATCATAGTAATGCTATTCCTTCTTCCTATGTGGGTTAACTTCCTAATTCGTACCTATGCGTTGCAAACGATATTTGAAAACGTCGGCGTTACGTTAGGCATGGGCACCGTTATATTTGGTATGGTATATAACTTTATACCTTTTATGATTATGCCGTTGCATACCACCATAAGCAACATAGATAAGAGCTATAAAGAAGCATCGCAAGACCTTGGTGCAAGCCCCGTCCAAACCTTCTTTAAGACGACGCTACCGCTTTCACTTCCCGGAATAATAAGCGGAATCACCATGGTGTTTATTCCCACCATAAGTGCGTTTGCAATTTCGCAATTGCTCTCCAACAACAGCATCATTTTGTTCGGTGATAGCATAAACCTTAAGTTCGAAAATAAGCTTTACGGCGTTGGCTCGGTAATGAGCTTGATTATGCTTGCATTAGTTCTTATTTCCAACTTCTTTATGAACAAAATAAATAAAGGGGAGGCGGCGAAGAATCTATGGTAAGAAAGATTGCTGAAAAGGGATATATCTTCTTGATGCTAGGCATACTATATGCTCCCATCTTGATGATAATCATATACTCCTTCTCTAATACGAACAATTTCACGTTCCCCGAAGGCTTCACGTTTGAAGCATACGTTCAACTGTTCACCAATGCCCCCAGGAAGCTTTGGGATAGCATGCTTAACACCATAATTATAGCAGTTGTTTCCAGCGTGCTTTCCACCCTTATAGGCTCAATTAGTGCTGTTGGTATCTATTATCTAAAGCCACGTGCACGTAGGATAGTAGAGAACGTAAACCAACTTCCAATCATTAACTCGGAAATCGTTATGGCGGTTTCACTAATGCTGTTCTTTGCAACGTTTGGGTTCCCACAAGGTTACATTAGGTTAATTATAGGCCACGTTTCCTTCTGTACTCCTTACGTAATTTTGTCGGTAATGCCACGCCTTATGCAAATGGACCCCAACATATATGAAGCGGCGTTGGACCTTGGAGCAAGTCCCATCAAGGCACTGTTTAAAGTTATAATTCCGACGATACTTCCCGGTGTCATAAGTGGCTTTGCAATGGCGTTTACAATTTCTCTGGACGACTTTATTATTACCCAACTTACCAAGGGAGCATCCACGGGAATAGATACGCTTTCAACCTATCTATATAGCTCTCTACGTAACGCAAGCGGACTCAAGCCCTTCTGGCTACCCGTATTTAGCATCATAATCGTGCTCGTCGTATTCGTAGTGTTGTTCTCTAACCTACGCTCATACAAAAAAGACAGCAAAAAGGAGACGAAATAATGAGAAAGATTTTATCGTTGTGTTTGGTTTTCTTGCTTGTAACGGGCGTTGTATTTAGTGGTATCGTAGGTTGTTCATTCGCAGAAGAGCCCGATGAAACTTTGGTTATTTACAACTGGGGCGATTATATTGATGAAGATATCGAAGAAGAATTTGAAGAATACTATGAGAGCGTAACCGGAAAAAAGTTGGACATAGTATATTCCACCTTCGAAACCAATGAAATAATGCTTACTACCGTGGAAAAGGGTGAAGAAGCAATCGACCTGGTTTGTCCTTCCGAATACGCAATTCAAAAGCTTATGGAAGGCGGTCACCTACAAAAGATAGATGCGTCTAAGATATCCACTTATGCTAACGTAGAGCAAGATATCTACACCAAGGTAGGAGAAGTATTCACGGGAATAAACGTTCCGGGCGAAAGTCAACCCCAAAGCATGGTGGATTATTTCGTACCTTATATGTGGGGTACGCTTGGCATACTTTATAATGCAGACGTTGTTACGGAAGAAGACTTGAGCGAAGGCTACGGCTTGCTTTGGAATTCTGCGGGGAACCCCGAACTCACCGGCAAAATACTTATGAAGGATTCCATACGTGATAGCTACGTTGCGGCAGTTATGCGTTTGAAGGAACTTGATAGATTGCCGGCAGGTTATGAGAATCTTTCCGTTCAAGAGCTCATCAATACGGTTGACGATACTCTTTTGCAAGCAGTTGAGCAAATTCTTTTGGAGCAAAGTGATGCACTAAAAGGATATGAAGTTGACTTTGGTAAAGCACAAATGACTTCCAATAGGGCGTACGTTGACCTTGCTTGGTCGGGCGATGCTCTATGGGCCATGGAAGACGGCGAAAACCTAGATTACTTCGTACCGGAAATAGGCGGAAATATTTGGTTCGACGGCTGGTCAATTTTGAAGAATGCTCAAAACGTAAGAGCGTCCTATATGTTTATAGAGTATCTTTGCCGTCCGGAAATCGCAATTCGTAATGCTATGGCGATAGGTTATACTTGTGCAGTTGATAAGGATGTTATGCTGGCAAACGAAGAAGCTCTTAGCATAGTAGAAGAAAACGAATATGATGTCGAAGAATATTTTAACGATGAGTTGCGTTATCCCGATATCGAGTCTGCCACGATGCTTGGCGTCATGAGAGATTTTGGCGAAAGAAACTCTGCAACCATAGAAATGTGGGAAAGAGTAAAGAGCTCTAAGCAAGACAATATGTGGATACTTTGGGTAGCCATTGCAGTAGTTGGTGGAGCCGGAATAGCGTTTGCAGTATATTATGCTCTAACCCATAGAGCGAACGCTTATAGGAGACTTATTAAAACTGCGGAAGAAATAAAAGCAGAAGAAGGAGTCGAATAAGGTGCTTTGGTTCACGTTACGCCGTATCACAAGATACGGCGTTTTTTTATGCCTTAAGCGAGCATTAAAATTGCATATTGCTTTTTGCGTGCGTGCGTAGTATAATATAATAGATAGCGTGCAAACGCCTATTCACTAGGAGGATGAAATGAAAGCTTCTAATATCGTTAGATACATTTTTGGAAATGGTTTTGACCTTAACCTTTTTAAGCTCGCAGGTAAGTGCTATACGAAAGTAGGCACTTTGTCGGCAGAATACTCGCCCACAGCAGAGCCTGTTGAATTTGAAGACAGAGAAGAACTCTCATATCGCACCATTACGACCGGTCAAATATGGTCTAAGAAGTGCTATGATTCCGCATGGTTCCACCTAAAAGGTGAAATACCGGAAAGAGCTAAGGGCAAGAAGGTTGGCGTTCTTATTGCAATCGGTGGAGAAGGCTGTATCTATACTCCGGACGGTACTCCGAGTCGTGGTATAACCTATCTTTCTGCCGTAGTTGAATTCGCTCAACCTGCTCGTGGCAAAAAGCTCTATGAGCTTACCGATTGTGCGGAAGGAAATGAAAAAATAGATTTATGGATGGACTGTGGTAACAACCACCCCCTAGGCGATATCGATAAGCCTGCAATGTTCAGACAAGCCGACGTAGTAATCATAAATGAAGAAGCAAAAGAAACTTATTACGATGCTTTGGCTTTAGTTTTCCAAGCAACCGACGATGCTTGTGCAAAAGAAAAGAGAGCATCAATAAAGAAAGCTTTGCGTAAAGGGTTAGGCCTTGCAGGAAAGGGCAATTTCCAAGAAGCTCAAAAGGTGTTTAGAGCAGAATATGAAGTGGGCGATGAAAATCCCTTTACCATATATGCAACCGGACACGCTCACCTTGACCTTGCATGGTTGTGGCCGATTCGTGAAACCAAGAGAAAGGCATCTAGAACTTTCACTTCTCAGCTTCGTAATATGGAACGCTATCCGGAATTTATATTTGGTGCAAGCCAACCGCAACAATTCGAGTGGATAGAAAGAAGATACCCGGAACTCTTTAAAGAACTCCAAGATGCAGTTGCACGTGGTCAATTGGAAGTTCAAGGCGGTATGTGGGTTGAGTGTGACACCAACGTAACGTCAGGTGAATCCTTGATTCGTCAAAACCTTTATGGCAAAAAATATTGGCTAGAAAAGTTCGGCAAAGAAATGCGTATGTGCTGGCTTCCCGACGTATTCGGATTTAGCGGAAACCTACCGCAAATATTAAAGAAGTGCGGTATGGATTACTTTGAAACCATCAAGCTTTCTTGGAACGAGCATAATAAATTCCCACATCGTGCGTTCATTTGGGAAGGAATAGATGATAGTGAAGTCGTCGTTCATATGCCCCCGGATGAAACCTATAACTCGGAAGGACACGCTTGGAGCTTCTCTAATGCTATAAAGAACTTCCCGGAAAAAGACAAAGTTAAAGAATTCGGTTTGCTCTATGGTGTAGGTGATGGTGGCGGTGGCCCCGGCGAAGGACACATAGAAATGCTAAAGCGTGCAAGTGCAATGAAGGGGCTGCCCGACGTTAAATTTGCTAATGCAATAGATTACTTCGACGTGCTCGGTGCACAAAAAGATAAGCTTGTTAGACATAAGGGCGAGCTATATCTAGAAAAGCATCAAGGAACGTATACAACTCAATCAAAGAATAAATTGGGTAACCGTAGAATTGAGTTTATGCTCCATAACGTAGAGTTCCTTGCAACCATTGCTAGCTTGAAAGGATATGAATATCCCAAGACGCAGCTAGACGAAATTTGGAAGGAAGTATTGCTTTACCAATTCCATGATATAATTCCCGGAAGCTCCATACATCGTGTTTACGCAGAGTCACAAGCTCGTTATGACGAAATGCTACACGAACTTGCAGTAATTCGTGATGAAATCCTTGCTTTCCTTGCTCCTAAGGCAGAAATGCCGAGTGCCGTCAACTATACGTCCTTCCACGCAAAAGGATTAGAGTGCTACAAAGATAAGTGGTACGTTGTTGACGTTGCTCCTTATAGCGTTGCAACGCTAACGCCCTATGAAGCTCCCGAAAAGTCACCGTTCAAATATACCGATGACACCATCGAAAACGACGTATACGTTGTTAAGTTTGACGAAGCAGGCAACATTAGAAGTCTATATGAAAAGAAAACGGAAAAAGAACACGTCGGTATGTATCTCAATAAGCTTAACGTCTATAAAGACAAGAGACTACATTACAATGCATGGGATATCGACATCAACTACACCAAGCAATCTCCTGCCGAGTTTAAGCTCATTGATAAAATCGTTAAAGTTGATGACGGACAAATCATCCGTGAAAACGTGTATAAATATGGCAAATCAAAGATAATACAAAAGGTTATCCTAAGACTTGGTTGTCCGTTAGTTGACTTCGAAACCATTGTTGATTGGAACGAAACTCACAAGATGTTGCGTGCGGAATTCCGTCCGAGAGTGTTTGCGGACCAAGTAACTTGTGATATCCAAATGGGCAACTTGAAGCGTTCTACCAGAAATGAAACCAAGGTTGAGAAGGCACAATTTGAAATTTGTGCTCATAAGTGGGTTGACGTATCTAGAGAAGGAGAAGGCTTTGCAATTCTCACGGGTGGTAAATATGGCTGGAGAGTAAAGGAAGGCTTAATGAGTCTAAACTTGCTCCGTTCTCCCGTATATCCCGACCCCACCGCCGACCGTGGCACGCATACCATTAAATATGCTGTATATCCCCACCAAGGCGATTATAACGAAGCCAACGTTCAAGCAGTATCATACCGCTACAACAATGGACTATTTATTACCGATAAAGCTTTCGATATGGCATCACTCTTTACTTCTAGCGACAAGCACGTTGTAATAGAAACCATAAAGAAGGCAGAAAGCGGGGAAGGCGTTATCGTTAGAGCGTATGAAGATAGTGGCGTTTCACGTACCGCTACTATTACTACCACGCTGGAAGGAAAGGTCTATGAAACCAATCTTATCGAGCAAGAAATAGGTGAAGCGAGCCTTGAAGATATCACCTTCAAACCCTTCGAAATTAAGACGTTCCTAATTAAATAAAAGCAGACGGGTCGGGTAAAACCGGCCCGGATTTATTATGAAATACGAAGAAAAAGAAATGAATAAAAACGTTGTATACTCGGGCAAAATATTAACGCTTAGAGTAGATGACGTCATAACTCCGGATGGTAAAGAAGCAAAGCGAGAGTACGTGGAGCATCGTGGCGGTGCGGGTGTGTTGGCTGTAGATGAAGACGGCTTCGTCTATTTGGTTAGGCAGTATCGCTATGCCTATAGGGAAGAACTTTTGGAGATACCTGCGGGTAAATTGGAAGAAGGCGAACCCGCTGTACTTACTGCGGTTAGAGAGCTGGAAGAGGAAACCGGACTTTATGGCGAAGTTAAGGAGTTTGGGTTACTATATCCTACTCCCGGGTATACTAATGAACCACTTTATATCTTTTTAGCGACGAATTTAAAGAAAAAAGAAAGGCATCTTGATGAAGGTGAATTTTTAGACGTTATAAAAATTCCTTTCTCAAAAGCGTATTCAATGGTGCTTAGCGGAGAAATAAAAGACGCAAAAACTTGTTACGCCATATTGAAATATGGTGCAATCGCCGGGGCTTAGGCGATTAAATTTTGATTGACATTAGTGGTTATTATGATGTATCATCATAATACTCTAATTATTAAGGAGAAATATGAAACTCGTTATAGTAGGTGCAGGAAAAATAGGCGGAACCTTGGTAGAAAAGTTGAGCAAAGAAAAGCACGACGTAATTATTGTAGACAAGGACGCTAAAATAGTTGAGCAAGTTGTAAATCGCTATGACGTAATGGGCGTTTGTGGCGGTGGTGCAGACCGTATGATTTTGGAAGAAGCCGGCGTTGCTGATGCCGACTTCGTTATTGCATGTACGTCCCGTGACGAACTTAATATTTTGTGCTGTATGCTAGCTAAAAAACTTGGTGCAGCTCATACGATTGCTCGTGTTCGTGATCCCGAATACTTTATGGAAATGGAGTACATGAAGGGCGAACTCGACCTGGATATGTGGTTTAACCCCGAACTTCGTACCGCACAAGAAATAGCAGAAATCTTATCCTTCCCGTCGGCTATTAACGTAGAAACGTTTGCTGATGGTGCTGCAGTTATGATAGAAATAAAGGTTAAGAAGGAAAACCCCATGGTAGGTAAAACCGTTATGGATTTAAACCGTGACTTGAAAGTAAATATACTTTTCAGTGCGGTTATAAGGGATAATAAGGTTTATATACCTAGGGGCGATTTCGTTGTGCAAGAAGGCGACGTAATACATATTACGGCAAGCGAAAAGGGTATAACGGATTTTTCCAAGAAGACACAAACCTTCCGCCGTCGTGCTCGTTCGGTGTTTATAATCGGTGGCGGTAAAATAGCATATTATCTTGCCAAAGAACTTATTGCAAGAAAGGTTAGCGTTAAAATTATAGAAAAAGATGCGGAAAGATGCGAGTGGCTAAGTGAAGAACTTCCCGAAGCAACCATTTTGCATGGTGATGGAACTGACCACGAAGTACTCGATGAAGAAGGCATTGATAAGTGCAACGCCGTCGTTACTCTTACCGGCATGGACGAAGAAAACGTCATAGTTTCTCTTTATGCAACGAGAAAGAAAGTAGCTAAGGTTGTCACCAAGGTTGACCGTCCCACCATAGGACAAATGGTAAGTCACCTAGGGCTTGATTCCGTACTAAGTCCCAGAACGGTTATAGCATCTTCCATCGTTAGATTTGTTAGAGAAATAGCAAACGAAGGAAAGGCACGTATTAATCAACTTTATAAAATACACGAAAAGGTGGAAGCTCTCGAGTTCCCCGTTACTTCTTCTTTTGGTTACAAAGGCGTACCGCTTAAAGAACTTAATATTAAGAAGAACTTCCTTGTTAACGGTATCGTTAGAGATGGTGAATTCATTATTCCCACCGGCGATAGCATCTTTATGGAAGGTGACAAAGTGCTGGTAGTTACCACCGAAAAGAACGTAAGCGAACTTGAAGATATTATTAGATAGTTATGAATTATAGAGCAGTCGTTAACGTAAT
Organism: Candidatus Stercoripulliclostridium sp.; assembly: GCA_045594145.1. Lineage (GTDB taxonomy): Bacteria > Bacillota > Clostridia > Christensenellales > DTU072 > Stercoripulliclostridium_A. Next base: position 23,756 of record JAZNYA010000081.1, read on the forward strand.
AGGAAGGATACTTTTGCTAGAAGCAGTTTTAATGTGCTTCCCCATTATTATCGACTTAATTTATGGGGAAGGCGATTGGCTGTACTTTCTCATACCAACTCTCTGTTTAGTTGCAATTGGCGTTCCAATCGTTGCTTTTGTGAAACCCAAAGACGTACTTTTATACGCAAGAGAAGGGTTTGTTATCACGGCTCTTGCTTGGGTATTCGTTTCGCTAATAGGTGCAGTTCCTTTTACTATTAGCGGACAAATTCCATCTTTCATGGATGCGGTTTTCGAATCCGTTTCCGGCTTTACGACAACTGGGGCAAGTATTTTAAAGGACGTGGAAGCACTTTCCCACTCCATGCTGTTTTGGCGTTCGTTTAGCCACTGGATAGGTGGTATGGGAATTCTTGTCTTTGTGCTAGCACTTCTTCCCAACCAAGAAGGCGGAAGCATGCATATATTACGTGCCGAGTCCACGGGACCAAACGTAGGTAAAATAGTTTCCAAAATGAAATTTACCGCTCGTATTCTTTATGCTATTTATATCGTACTTACGCTGGTTTGTTTTATTTTCTTGATAGCAGGCAAAATGCCGGTATTCGATGCAATTTGCCATGCAGTTGGTGCGGCCGGTACCGGTGGGTTTGGAATATATAATGCTTCAATGGGGCACTATGACAACACCTATTTTGAAATGGTAATAGCTGTATTTATGTTCTTATTTGGCATAAACTTTAATGTTTATTATCTCATCATAATTGGTAAATTCACTGAAATTCTAAAGATGGAAGAAGTACGCACGTATTTCATTCTAGTCGTATTGGCAACGCTTGTTATCGCTCTCGATATAATGAGTTTATATGAGAACTTTGGGCAAGCGGTAAGGTATTCTTTCTTCCAAGTAACAAGTATAATTTCTACGACAGGATATTCTACTGCTAATTTTGATGCGTGGCCGACTTTTGCAAAAATCATCTTATTTATGTTGATGATAATAGGTTCTTGTGCCGGTTCAACGGCGGGTGGTCTTAAAATTAGTCGTATGCTAATACTTTCCAAATCGTCGGTCACGGATATGCGTAAAATGCTCCATCCACGTCAAGTAATAAAGACAAAACTGGATGGCGATATTCTTGGCGAAGATACAATTCGTAACACCAAGGCATATTTAGTTGCTTACGTAGGCATTATCGTTACTTCCATACTTCTAATATCTATAGAAGCATATGGTGGTTTTGAAACAAACGTTTCCGCCGTTATTGCTTGCTTTAATAACATTGGTCCCGGTTTTGAACTCGTTGGCCCTTCTGCCAACTATAGCGAGTATAGTATATTTAGTAAAATCATACTATCTCTCGATATGCTTGCCGGACGCTTGGAGATATTCCCAATGTTGTTATTGTTCTCGCCAAGTACTTGGAAAAAGTAAAAACCCACTATTTTGGCACTACCCATAGCAAAATAAAACTCTCACTTGGTCGTTTACGTTTGAGTAAAGTCCCGTTGTGAGAGTTTTTAATTTTGCGTCGGCTATCATCCAAACTAGCGTGTTTTAAGTGCGTATGAAATTGCCGTATTAATAATACCACGCATTTTAGCGACCTACTTCGGAACTAAAAAAACCAACTTGCGACTATTAAAAAGACGCTCGTTCGAGCGTCTTTTAGTTTATTCTATTTCATCAACGAACTTGGATGGAATTAGCATGTTTTGTAGTTTTGTCATTAGGTTGTTGAATTGTACTGCATAGGAGTCGCCGGCTCCAACTATTGCAACGCAACCACGTGTAGCAGCTTCTACGAATTCATATCTGCCGGAAAGCACTGCTAGGCATCCATCGGGGTTGGCAAAGTCGAACAATACGAAGGGACGCTTTCTTTCATATTCGCCACGGCCGGCCTTTGTTTTACCTGCTTTAACACGTAGATATGCGTAAATAGGGGGATAGATTTCTTTTCCATTTTTATCATAAGTTGCACCTACTTTAAATTGGTATATTCTATCCGTTTGTTTTGCCGTCCACAATACAAGGGGTTCCCAACCGAATTTGGTTGCTCTGCTCATTGCCGTGGTAATCATATAAAGGGACATCTTTACCTTTAGGTATTGTTCCCAAGGCTTTTGGTCACTGGGATTGTTGTTCGGCATCATTTTGGTTAGCGTAAGCATCAAGAACAAGAAAGGAATCATTGCCTTTTTCGTTATATTCTTAATGAGTGGCATAACTATACCAAGCATTTCGAGTGGCGTGTTTCCCTTGAATACGCCAAGCAAACTCTTTATGGATTTGAACTCTAACAAAATATGCTCTACGCCTTCAAATCTTCCGTCATATTCGCCTTGATATACCTTGAAGCGTTTTAGTTCTTTAACGTCATCGGGGTTTTCCGTTTCTACTTTGAGTTTTGCGTTTAATTCTTCAACCTTACTTTCGGTTAGGAATACGACGTGACAAGCAAGGGGATTTTCATCATCCTTTGCTCTAAACTCTACTACGGCGTTTATTTTTTCAAACTTCTTTGCTTGATTCGGGTCTTCGGTTAGCGGTATCTTCATTACGGGAAAAGCCGCAGTGAAGTACAACTTCGCAGCAAGAACGTCGTTCTTATCGGCTATATTGCTCATACGTCTCTCCTTATTAATCTTCGTCTTCCCAGTCTTCATCGGCTTCAATTTCTTTGCCTAGAAGTTCTTTTACGGTTTCTGCAATACCGGTTGAGTCGAGTTTATATCTTGCATATAAGTCTTCGGGATATCCAATAACACCATATTCATCGGGGATACCAAGTTTAGTGAAAGCACAGCCCTTACCGCTTTCTGCTATAACAGCGGCAACTGCATCGCCTAGGCCACCTATAACGTTGTGTTCTTCAACGGTAAGAATACGTCTGGTGTCTACTACTGCTTGCATAATAGCTTCTTTATCGATGGGCTTTAGGGTGTGCATATTAAGAACTCTAACGCTAATACCTTCAGCTTCCAGGTCTTTTGCAGCTTCTCTTGCTTGTAGGGTAGGGATACCGCAAGTTATAACGGTAATATCGCTACCGTCTTTTAGCATCATAGCCTTGCCTACTTCAAAATCGAAATCTTCGTTGTCGTGCATCGGGGGCTCGAAGCCACGACCTACACGCATATAGAAGGGGCCGTCGATATCAACGCAAGCACGGACTGCTTTAGCTGTTTCAAATCCATCTGCGGGAATTACAACCGTCATATTAGGGATTGCACGCATAATAGCATAGTCTTCTATGCAGTGGTGGGTTGAGCCTGCGGGACCGAAGCTTAGTCCACCGTGGGTAGCAATAACTTTTACGGGGAGATTTTGGTATGCGATGTCCGTTCTTATTTGTTCGCCACCACGCAAGCAAGCAAAAATTGCGAAAGTGGAAGCAAAGGGGATGAGTCCCGTTTTTGCTAGACCTGCGGCAACACCGAAAAGGTCTTGCTCTGCAATACCGACGTTAAATAGTCTTTCCGGGAATCTATCGCCGAAGTTTCCTATGTTGGTAGACTTTGCTAAGTCTGCCGTAACGCCTACGATTTTATTGTTGGTTTCGCCAAGTTCTGCCAAAACCTTACCATATATTTCTTTTGACGTCATTTTATTGGCGTCGTACGTTGTCCAAGTAGTGCCTTCTGCCATGATTTATTCTCCTTATAGACTTTCGATGTCTGCGATTGCTTCTTTATAAAGGTCGGAGTTCATTGAGCCGTAGTGCCACGGAACTTTGCCTTGGAAGCGTTTTACACCATAACCTTTTTCGGTGTTAGATATGATTGCAACGGGCTTGCCTTTCTTTTCCCAAGCTTCAGCAAGAGCTCTATCTACGTCTGCCATATCGTTACCATTACAAGATATAACGTACCAGCCGAAAGCTTCGTACTTTTTGTCTAGGGGGTCGATGCCCATAACTTCTTCGGTAGGGCCGTCTATCATAAGCTTGTTGCGGTCAACAATGGCTATAAGGTTTTCTAGTTTATAGTGGGCACCTGCCATAGCCGCTTCCCAAACGGAACCTTCGTTTTGTTCACCGTCACCCATTAAAACTACGACTTTGGAATCCATATTTCCTTGATAGCGGAGCCCTAAAGCCATACCTACACCCATTGGTAGTCCGTGTCCGAGAGAGCCGGTGGATGCATCGCAACCACGAATTTTTCTACTATCGGGGTGCATGCCGTAGGCTGATTCATAGTGGTTAAAGTGTTCTAATGATTCCATGGGTACGAATCCTGCCATAGCAAGAGTGGGAACGTAAGCAAGAGCACAGTGACCTTTGGAAAGGATGAATCTGTCTCTTTCAAACATATCGGGGTTGTCTTTATCTACGTTAAGATATTTAAAGTAGAGAGCGGCAAGAACGTCCGCTGCACTCAAAGAACCGCCTACGTGACCGGAGCCTGCATAGTTTGCGGTTTTAATGATGTTAAGACGCAACTCTTTAGCTTTGGCTTTAAGTTCGTCTACCGTAACGTTTTTAGGCATATTAAATCTCCTTAGTTTTAATATTATACTAAAAGTATAAAGCATATTTATTAACTAGTCAATATGGAATTTTGGCAGAATATGGGAATAGCATTGAAAGTTTTTTTACGTTGTGTTAAAATACGAGTATGAAAGGAACGATACTAATAAATGCATTTAGCGGAATAGGGGAGCACCAAGCCTGTAGGTTAAGAGAAGAGTTTTCTTTTTTAGGCTTAAACGTACCCATCGTAAGAAACGTCGTAGGCAAAGTACCTACAGACGTTGATTTTTGCGTTTTTTTAGATAAGGATTTATATTGTGCAAAAATGCTGGAAGATAGTGGCGTTCGTCTATTTAATTCTGCAAAAGCTATTGAGATTTGTGATGATAAAATGCTTACCTATCTGGCACTAAAAGGAGTTATAAATCAACCGCTCACGCTTCCTTCTTCTTTTTGTTATTCCAAAGCGTCGGTAGGCGAAGAAGAGCTTGATTTAATAGAGAATTCTCTCGGCTATCCGCTCGTTCTTAAACTTAACAAGCACTCTCGTGGAGAAGGCGTATTTTTGGTAAGGACCAGAGATGAACTAAGGGAAAAAATGGAAGAATTTAGAACGGTTCCGCATCTTTATCAAAAATTTATTTCTTTTTCTTCGGGGCGTGACCTTAGGGTTATTGTCGTTGGCGGAAAGGTGATTTGTGCGATGGAAAGAGTGAACGAAAACGACTTCCGTTCTAACGTTGAGCAAGGTGGAAAAGGCTACTCTGCCGAAGTTTGCAAGAAAGTCGAAGAAATCGCTGTTAAGGTATCCAAAAGCTTGGATTTGGAATACTGTGGGATAGATTTCGTAAAAGATGAAAACGGTGAGTATTACGTT
>JAZNYA010000082.1:0-13776 GCA_045594145.1 Candidatus Stercoripulliclostridium sp.
GGCCTATTGCGATTACTAGGTCTTTGTATCCAATTTCTTTGCCGTCATCGGTTACAACGTAATTTTCTCCTAGTTTTACGTCTACTACTGCAGTTTCGGTTATTACGGTAACGTGCTTTTCCAAATAGTCCATTAAGGCACTCATAACCCTATAGTTACCATCGGTACCAAGGTGCTTAACTTTTGCTTGGAGAAGATATAGGTCGTGCTTTAGACACTCTAATTTGATTTCATCACTGGGGGAATAGGTTTTTTGGGTAGCACCGAATTCATCCAAAATATCGGATACTTGGTTGATGTAATCAAGAGTGAGTTTTTCGCCGATGTAGTCTTGTAGCCATCCGCCGTATTCGGTGGTTATATTAAATTTGCCGTCACTAAAAGCACCGGCTCCGCCAATGCCTTCCATAATGGCACATTGTTTACATTTGATGCATGTTTCGGTTTTGTGGGTAGCAACGGGACATTTGCGTTTGGAAAGGGCTCTGCCACGGTCAATTACGCAAACGGATTTTTCGGGACTCTCTTTGGTTAGCCTATAAGCAGTCATAAGTCCGCCAATGCCACCGCCAACAATTACAACGTCGTAATTCATAAGGTTCTCCTAAATTTGATTTTTGTTTATTATAACACAAAAACGCTATTGTGTAAATGCTTTTTCCATGATATAATTTTATGAAAAGGAGACGAGATATGCTTACTTGCGAAAAGGGAAAATTTTATTTGGATGGAAAAGAGTTTCATCTTTACTCCGGGGCAATACATTATTTCCGTGTGCATCCGGAATATTGGAAAGATAGGCTGTTGAAGTTAAAAGCTATGGGACTAAATACCGTAGAAACTTACGTCGCATGGAACGCTCATGAAAAAAGAGAAGGGGAGTTTGATTTTAGCGGAGCAAACGATATTAAAAGATTTATAGAAATTGCAGGCGAAATCGGTCTTTATGTTATAGTGAGACCGGGCCCTTATATTTGTGCAGAGTGGGACTTTGGCGGATTTCCGGCTTGGTTGTTAAAATACGAAGACCTTAAATTAAGATGCAACGAGCCTAAATATATGTTTTTCGTCAAGCGTTATTTGGAAAAACTTTTTGATGAAATACGAGAAATGCAAATTAGCCGTGGCGGTAACGTTATAGCTATGCAAGTGGAAAACGAATACGGTAGTTATGCAAGAGATAAGCTATATTTGGAAGAATTAAAAAAGATATATCGAGAGAGCGGTATAGATTGCTTATTATTTACTTCGGACGGCGAAAGCCGTACCCATCTTTCCGGCGGTTCTTTGGATGGGGAATTAATGGTGGCGAATTTTGGTTCCAATCCCAAGAAGAAGTTCCGTGACCTAAAAGAAATGCAACCAGATAAACCGCTTGTTTGCGGAGAGTTTTGGTGTGGTTGGTTTACAAACTATGGCGGACGATATAATTCCGGTTCGACACCTACGCAAGTTGCGGAGTACGTCAAAGAATTTATAGATATGGGTGCGAACTTCAATTTTTATATGTTCCATGGCGGTACCAACTTTGGATTCACTGCAGGTGCAAATTGCTACGGAAGATATACTCCCGATATCGTTTCATACGACTACGGTGCTCCCCTTAATGAATGCGGTGATTATACCGAAAAATATCACAAGGCGAGAGAAGTTCTTTTGAAAGCACAAGGGCTTCCCAAAGAAGAACTACCCCCGAAGCCCGTTGTTAAGGCCTATGAAAAAGTTGAACTTAACGAGAAGGCATATCTTAAAGACGTTATAGAAAGCGTTTCAAAAAAATACGACTCGCACGTAACATACCATATGGAACATTATGGTCAAAACCAAGGATATATCGTTTACTCCACGGAGTTTAGCGGTAACTATGGCGACACGACATTAACCTTAAAAGACGTGCACGACGTGGCATACGTTTTCGTCAACGGCGAACTAAAAGGGCGATTTAATCGCCTTGACGTCGATTATTATAAAGGCGGAGCGGACGTGTTTTGCATACCCGTTAAAGCTTTTAATGGAAAGATAAGGATAGACGTTTTGGTAGAAGCATTGGGTAGAGTTAACTATGGCGATAAGCTTTATGATAGAAAGGGTATAGGCGAAGTGAAGATAGCTGACCAACGCATTTATGGCTGGACAGTGAGATGCATGGAAATGGACGACCTTTCCGGCATCGAGTTTGAAGCAAAAGAGAATATTTCTACTGAGCCCGTATTCCTAAAAGGAAAGTTTTATGCAAGAGAAAAGCACGATACTTATTTGGACCTTGCAGGCTTTACGAAAGGGTGCGTTTTCATAAACGGATTCAACCTTGGAAGATACTGGAATATAGGCCCGGAAAGAACTCTGTATATACCGGCTCCGCTTTTAAAGGATGAAAACGAAATAATTGTTTTCGAGCTTGAAGGAACTGCTCAAAAAACCATATCATTTGCTGATAGTGCAATTTACGGCTCCTTTATACAAGAAAAAAGGAGACCAAACAAGCTATTTAACGTTTTCAAAAGAAAATAAAAAAGTTTGTTTTATCAAAAATAGTTAAAGCTCCGAATAAGGCGGTAAAAGGCCGAGAAAATCGGAGCTTATTTTTTGATTTTTAACGATAGAGTTTTAATGTAAATTTAACTAAAAAAAGACAAAAAATCCTGGTCAAATTATTGACTTAACTTATTATTAAGTTATATAATAATTTCAAAAGAGAATAAACGCTCTCTTTTTGGCACGGGGGGAATATGCAATATCAAAAAGAAGACGTAAGAAAAAGAATAGTCGATTCCGCAAAAACAGAGTTTTTGCGAGTGGGATATTACCGTGCCAGCATGCTCCAAATAAGCAATCGTGCCAAAGTGCCGATAGGCAATTTATATCGTTATTTTTCATCCAAATCCGCCCTGTTTGATGCGATAGTCGGTACCGCCAGAGAACGAATTTTGGACGGAGTTAAAAATGGTATGGGATTTGACCCCAAAGCGGAAAAATTTACGGAAGAAGGATTTAAAAATAAAATACAAGAAGTAGCAATTAATTTTTTGGGTATTGCCAGAGATTACCAAAAAGAAACGATACTTCTTTTGCAAAAGAGCGAAGGCTCGGCTTATGCTGGATTTATCGATGAGATAATCGCTTGCGTAAAAGACCTTTTGGACGAAAGAGTGCGAAAAGCAAGCGGAACGCCGGATGATTTTATATTTAATTTGATAGCAGATAACGTAACTCGTGGAGCATTCCGCATCCTAATAGAAAGACCGTTTGAAGAGCAACTTGAAGAACTCGTCAAACTGCTCACCTTCTATTTTGCCAACATTGATGACAGGCTTTAATTTTCGGGGGGAAAGATGAGAGCATTTTCTCGTTTCGTAGTTAATAATAGGTTATGGATAGTCATCATATTCGCAGTCCTTTTGATTGCGTCTATTGTTGGTATGATGTTTGTTGAAGTCAACTATAACGATTCGGCATATTTGCCTAGTGACAGTCCCGTTTCCAAGGGGCTAAACGCAATGTACGGAGAGTTCGGCGAAGGCGGTAACGCAACGGTTATGCTTTCCGAAACCAACATAGAAAATGCAGTTGAATTCAAGCGTTACATGGAGTCTATTGATGGCGTTGCAGACGTCATTTGGATAGATGATATTTTCCTTTCCGATGAAATTTGGATTATAAAGAAAGCCAAAGAAACGGCAGAAATTTCCGATGGTAAAGCGGTATTTTTCGTCATGCACATGGTGGATAAAATGTCTACTCTCACGGACGGAGAAATGGCACTTATATCTTCCGGTAACTTCGCCGACCCGTCTCTTACCACCGTTCTAAGCAAATTAAGCGACGGACTAAGTGCTGGAGATAAAGCAAACTTCGTAAAGTTTATGTTGGGACTTGGTAATGCCGTAACGTCACCGGAAAGTCCGTTTGCAGGCTCCGGTGCCGGTTTCGATATGGGTATGCTAGAACAATTTAAGCCCAGCCTAGAAATGTTCTATCACAATATACCCAAGTTTGGCCAATATGCACTTTTCCAAGTAGCTTTCGAAAAGAGTGACTACGATACCAAAACCATGTCCGCAATAGATACAATTAAAGATGCGGAAGGTTATAAGATTTCCATAGTAGGTAATGCTGCAACGACCTATAACAGCATACAACTAGTAAGCAAGGAAACCATGATTTCCACCATAGTTGCTGCAGTCATTATAATATTGATTCTTCTTCTAACTACGACTTCATATTTAGAACCCATAGCGATACTAATTCCTATAGGCGTAAGCGTACTTATGAATATGGGAACCAACTGGATAGTTCCGTATCTTACGGGTGCCGGCGGTGTTTCTTATATTACGCAAAGTGTCTCGGCGGTTTTGCAACTTGCTCTAACCATGGACTATTGCGTAACGCTACTGCATCGCTTTAAGGAAGAGAAGAAGAAAGGCTTAAAGTCCAACGAAGCAATGGTGGGAGCACTAAGCATGAGCCTTAAAGCAATAGGCAGTGCATCGTTAACGACGGTTGCATCCTTTGTCGCTCTTATGTTTATGAAGTTCAAGCTTGGTATGGATATGGGCTTCGTACTAATGAAGGGAACGATACTCTCCATCCTTTGTGTTATTTTCTTGATGCCGGCAGTTATTCTCTTCATGGAGAAACTACTTGATAAGACCGAGCACAAGACCTTTAACTTGAGTTGGAGAAAGTACTCAAAGGGATTGGTTAAATCTCGTTTTTACGTGCCGTTCATCATTATAGCAATAATCGTTCCTTGCATTTTCCTACAAGGTCAAAACTTCTTCGTTTATGGTCCGGAAGCAAGTATGGGCGGTACGGAATCGGAAATTGCTGCCGATAGGGATAGTATGGAAACGGTTTTCGGCAAGCAAAACCAACTTATACTTCTTTTACCGATAGAGTACTATGAAAGCGGAGTAGAACTCCAAATAACCAAGGAATTAGAAAAAGTAGATGGCATTGCTACGGTACAAAGTTATTCTCTCTTTGCAGAACAAAACGTAGAAAGCATGATGCCACAAAAATTCATTAAGCAATTTATGGCAAAGGGTGAACAAGATAGCAATTATACCCGTGTAGTAATGTTCCTTGATGCAGCGGAAGAGAGCGATTCTACTACAAGCTTAGTAAATGAAATTACCGCTATTGCAAACAAATACGCAGAAGCAAATCCGGAGCTAGGAGAAGGCTACGTTCTAGGCATTTCTTCCGCAACCTTAGAGATAAAGGAAGTTGTTAACAGCGACTACGACATAATAAGTTACGTTTCACTCGGACTTGTTGCTCTCATTTTGCTCTTAACGTTTAAGAGTGCAATTCTGCCGGTAATACTAGTAGTAGTAATACAAGGCTCCGTATACGTAAACATGGCGGTACCATATATTACGGGACTCATCCAAGGCGAAGCACAGCCCATCGTATTTATAGGCTATATGTTAATAAGCTCTATACTCCTAGGTGCAACGGTAGACTATGCTATACTCCTTACCGATAGGTATATGGAACATCGTAAGATTATGGGTAAATATGATGCGGTAAGACAAGCACTTGCAGATAGCTCTCGTACCCTTATAACGTCGGCAGGCATCTTGACGGGAGCAGGAGCAGCGGTACAATTCGTATCATCCCTTCCCGCAACGAAGATTATAGGTGCAGCAATTATGCGTGGTGGTATTCTTGCTTTCCTATTTGTAATTATATTGCTCCCGCAACTACTAATACTTCTCGATAAAGTTATTAGGGTAACGACAATAGGTGGTAAGAAGAACATGATTTCTTCTAAGACCATACTAATAGCTCCGGAAATAGAAGAAGCATCGGTTATACAACAACCCAAAGACAGCGTCCCGTTCTGGAAACGTCGTAAGAAATATGCGGAAATGACGTCGACGGAGCGTGAAGATGCAATACTGGAAAACATATTGGAATCCATCGATAATCCCGATTTCGACCCCAACTACGAAGATGAATAACAAAGAAAAGCCCACGATTGTGGGCTTTTAATTTACTCTAAATTAAGCGGTTTATATGCAATTCGTGAAAAATAAGTGAAATTTTATGTAATACTCTTCTCATTCTTTTATGTAATGCTATAATAGCATTGTAAGAAGAGACTTGAAGGAGAGTTATTATGAAAAATAAACTATTTACGTTAATAACGTTATTTGCCGTTTGTTTTAGCTTGTTTATTCTCCCCACAGGCAGTACTGCTTATGCAAATTCCGCTCTAAAATACTGGGACGGCGTAACCGCAAGCGGAGCCGTTGTTACCAATGAAAACGTGCCTATAGTTGTGGAAAAGGAAAACCTGACCTTTGATATTAACGAATTTCCCACTAGTCGTTACGGTGAAGTTATGCAAGATTATAGGAGCAAAGTAACGGCAGAATATACCTTTTATAATCCCAGCGAATATGACGTAAGAGCTACTCTAGTGTTCCCATACGGCAACCTTCCCATGTACTTAAACAAAGCTGACGACGCTAAATATGGCATAAAAATCAATGGAGAGATTATAGAATCTCAAATACGCCATACCTATAACAATAGTTACGATTATGATTTTGATTACAAAATAGCAGTAACTCAAATTAGCGATACCTACAAATCTGACGAGTTTTATTCGCCGACTATGCCTGTATATAAATATTCCTATACGGTTTCTGACCTGTCGCTGGGAGATTGCGTTTTAGCATTTATTTTGAACAATGACGACGGGGTAAAATATTATTTACCTAATGGTAGTACTAAAACGGAATCAGATGAAACGTATTCCTATGGGGTTTGGGTAAGGCCTAATGAAACGATTAAACTTTACGCAATCGGCAAAGACTTGGAAATAGAAAGGCATGCTTTCTATGAAAATTATGCAAAAGATGCAGTGCGTTGTAGTGGTTCTCTAACGTTGGAAAGCAAGGAAACGATAACGTTTGAAGAGCTTGTATTGTCTAGAAATGAAGACAATACTAACGTCAAGGACGTCGATTATTATAACGCCACCATCGATATGCTTAACAATGGCTATGATTTAGATACGAATTTAAACGATCATTTAATGGGGTGGTATCAATACGAGCTTAATATGGCTAAAAAGAGTAGGGTGGTAAATACTGTTACTGCTCCGATTTATCCAAGTATAAACGAAGGCTATGAACCGCCTAAATACGAATACAATTATCTACTTTCTCCCGCTCGTTCTTGGGCAAACTTTGGAGAGTTAACCATAAACGTTAATACCACCGCTTATATGTTAGAAGATACTCTTGGTGGGTTCGAAAAGGTTGATACAGGTTACCGTTTTGTATGCAACGGCTTACCGAACGAAGAACTTAACTTCACTCTTTGTGAAGATGAAAGACCTAAAAAACCAATTAACTGGGCATATGCTTTAATAATTATTATACCGGTTGTAGCTTTGGTTCTTATAATAGCAGCAATAGTTACCATAGTCATTGTAGTAAAGAAAAAACGGAAAAACAAAAAGCAAAACAAGTAAAAGGCTAAAAAATGAAAATAAAAAGAGAGCAACTGGTTGCTCTCTTTTTCGTTGGATTATAAGGGAAATTATGCTTGCGGTTTAACTGCTTTTTTGGGTTTAGCAAAAGATTTGGTTGCATTTGCAATGTTGGTGATGTGGTCGGCTATACGTTCGCAGTCGTTAGCAAGGCTTATGTATAATGCACCGGTTTCGGGGTTACATACGCCGGCGTTAAGTCTTTCGACGTGCTTTTCACCCATCATGACTTTCATATCGTCGGTAATTTGTTCATAGGTATAAAGAGTGGGTATAAGCTCGGGGCTTTCTTCGTCGTAAATTTTATATGCAAGGGCGAAAAGGCTATCCAATGCTTTGCGGAGTTCAGCGACTTCTTCTAAGCTGTCTTCGGAAAAAGAAAGACCGTCTTCTTTCAAACGTTCCGCATATTCGAAAATGTTTTCGGAATAGTCGCCTATACGCTCAAGGTCGGTTACGCTGTGGTGAGCGGTACCGAGTAGCTCGTTATCCAGGTCGTTTATGTCCATTTGATTGACTTTAACGAGATATTTAGTAATTTCTTTATGTAGATAATTTAACTTGTTTTCGGTTATTTGGAATTCTTCCTTCTTGGAAACGTCAACCGTAGTTATGGCATCGAGAGCCGTATCAAGATTTTGCTTGGCAAGCGTATACATATTTAGGATTTCTCTCTTTATGCTTTGAACGGCTAGTGGGGGAGAAGAAAGAATTTGTTCGTTAAGAAAATATAGACGGGGTATGCTTTCGTCCACTTCACCTTTCTTTTCGGGAATAATTAAGGTTGCAAGTTTTACTAAGGGTTTAATAAAGGGGAGAAGGATGATTGTCGTTGCAACGTTGAACATGGTGTGTAGCATTGCAATTTGCATTTGTGCCGTATCAAACCAGCTCATTAGTAGATTTGCATAGTGAGCGAAAAGGTCGGTGAGTAGGAATAAAATACTGCCGAAAAGGTTAAATAATAGGTGTACTACGGCGACTCGTTTAGCGTTAGTAGTAGTTCCTATTGCACAAATTATACTGGTTACGCAAGTGCCTATATTGGAGCCGATTATGACGTACATCGCTTGCGGGAAGGTTATAATACCTGCGGCACTCATAGTAATAACCAAACCCGTCATGGCACTGGAACTTTGTATAATACCGGTAATAAGGGCACCCAAAAGGACCAATAGGATGGGGTTCTTTACGCTTTGTAGGGCGTTAACGATAATGGGGGCGTCTTTGAATTTTTCCATGCTGTCTCCCATTACTTGTAGACCTACGAAAATCATGCCAAGGCCACAAATGATGGTGCCGATTTTTTTAAGGAAATCTTTTTTTGCAAAGAGTAGCATGAAGGCACCGATGCCGGCACATGCTGCGAATATGATGGTGAGTTGCACGTCCTTTATGCCACCAAAACCTAGAGCAACTATTTGTGCGGTTATAGTGGTACCTATATTGGCCCCGAATATTACGCTTGTTGCTTGCGTGAGCGTCATAAGACCTGCGTTAACGAAACCTATTAGCATTACAGTAACGGCGGAAGAACTTTGGATAACTGCTGTTGTAGCAGCACCTATGCCAACGCCAACAAAGCGAGATTTATCGATGACGCTAAACATTTTTTTAATGCGATTACCGGCAACGGCTTCAAGGTTGTCGCCGAGAATTTTCATGCCGAAAATAAAAACGCCCAGACCGGAGAGAGCAGCAAGCACAGCGTAGAAGATATCAAGACCTGTCATTTTATTTTTTCCTTATCATTTGATTAGAGTTCATTTATTAAAACACAAACTCCACCAATAATATTATAAACGCAGATTTGTCAATAGTCAATGAGCAATTATTTATGGGAATAGGCAGGAGTTATTAAAACTCTGTTTTAATTGTATGTTGACACTTCTCGCACGTGTGTGATATAATAAACAAAATGAACTTTGCTTTTATAGTGGAGAGAAATGACAAGAATTCGTAAATTTATGGTTGTAATTTCGCTTATACTCGTTTTTTGTGCGGGTATAGTCGTTGTTGCAGACGTTCTTTCCCCGGATAACGAACCGGAACCTAATTTTAGGTTACTTAGGGCAGATGGTGAATATTTCGTTAACGAAAAAGGAGAGAGAGTGTTCTTAAAAGGCATAAATGCCGGTGGCCTTTTCGTTCAAGAAGAGTGGATGTGTCCCGTTGAGTCACCCGATACTCTTACTACTTATAAAATTTTAATCGAACGCTTTGGGTATGAAAAGGCAATGGAACTCATCACGGCGTATCAAGATGCTTGGTGGCAAAGCGACGACTTTGATAACGTTAAAGAATTAGGGTTCAATCTAATAAGATTGCCGTTTGCATATTTTAATTTAGAAAATGAAAGCGGAGAGCTCGTAAATTTCGATCAGTTAGATTGGTTTATAGAAAATTGTAAAGCTCGTGATATATACGTAATACTGGATTTACACGGTGCATATGGTTCCCAAAACGGCAAGGACCACTCCGGCGATACTTCCGGCATCAATCTTTTCGGCAACGAAGAAAACGAAAGAAAGACTATTGAATTATGGAAGACCGTTGCATCCAGATACAAGGATGAAGATATTATAGCGGGTTACGACCTTTTGAACGAGCCTGAAGGTGAGCATGGTTACACCAATTACGTGCAATGGAAGTTTTACGATAGGCTTTATGATGCTATCCGTGGAGTAGGCGATAGTCACGTATTAATCATGGAAGCCGTTTGGGAAACCGATTCTCTACCCAGTCCTTCCATTTACGGATGGAAGAACGTATGTTATTCATATCATAACTACGGCTGGGACAATATAAATGATTTTGAATATCAAAAAGGATTTACCGACAAAAAGATAGGCGATTATATTAAAACTCGCAAGTATTACTCGGTTCCCTTCTTTGTAGGAGAATTTACTTTGTTCAGTAACGTTGAGTCTTGGAATTACGCACTTAATGCTTACGAAACAAACAATGTAAATTACGCTATTTGGACGTATAAAGTACACGCAAAGAGCGGAACTTCTTCTTGGGGCATCTATTGTGGCGGTGGAGAAAAAGTGAACGTAGAAACCGATTCTTATGAAGTAATACTTAATAAATGGTCGGCAGAAAGCACCATAAATTCATATAAATACAACAAACTTTACGACAATATATTAAACTAAGGAGAACAAACAATGGCAGAACTAAAAGGTATCTTTTATTATGGTCAAACCAAAAACGGACACTTCAATTTTCACTTGAAGGCTCCCAACAGAGAAACTATCGGCGTATGTGAAGGAGCATATGCAGACCTTTCCAGCTGTAAAAAAGGCATCGCATCCGTACAAAAGTTTGCACCTATCGTAGTAGAAAAAATAGAAGACCTAACGCTTAAAAAACCCATGGAACCCCTAAAGTTCCCCAAAGCAGAAGTATATCTTGATAAACAAGGCAAATATCGCTTCCGCATTTTTGCAAACAATGGTAATTTGGTTTGCATTAGTGAATCCGGTTATGCAAGCAAAGAAAGTGCAAAAGCCGGTATAGCATCAGTTGCAAAGTGGGCTCCTACCGCTGACGTTATGAGCGAAAAAGAATACCAAGAAATCATAAAGAAAAAATAGTGAATAATCTTGATGTAGCAAAGGAATATCTTCAAAAAGGATATTCCGTTTGTTTATGTAAAGAAGACGACTTGGTGCTTTCGGAAGGTAAAGGTATAGCCTTTATCGCTTTTTTGGCACACCAAAAAAGGAAATTTTGCGATTATAGCGTAGCAGATAAAATAGTGGGAAAGGCGGCGGCTTTGGTATATACACTGATTGGTGTAAAAGAAATTTACGCTACCGTTATGACTATTGATGCAAAGGACGTGCTGGCTCGAGCCGGCATAGAAGCTACCTATGGTCAACTCGTAAATGAAATTATAAATCGCAAAGGCGATGGTATTTGTCCCATGGAAGAAGCCGTAGCCGAAATAAGCGATGCAGAAGTTGCCCTAGATGCAATTTTTCAAAAAATGGAAAAATTAAAAAGGGGAGAAGATTAGAAATCTTTTAATTTGGAGAATATATGAAGACCGTAAAATTAATTAATGAAAATTGGTTGTTTACTAAGGAAGGAAAGACGGAAGCCGTCAACGTTCCGCATTGCTGGAATGCTATCGATGGACAAAACCAACCCAACTACTATCGTGGCAATTGTTCTTACGTTAAGACCTTGGAAGGCTTGAGTGGCACTACCATCGTTAGATTCGAAGGAGCTAATTCGGTCGCCAACGTATATGCTAACGGTACGCTTGTAGCAACCCACCGTGGTGGCTATTCTGCTTTCTCTGCAGATATTACCGATTTCGTACAAAACGGCAAGTGTGAACTTAGAATCGACGTTGATAACAGCGACTTTGAAGACGTATATCCGTCCACCGCAGACTTTACTTTCTATGGTGGTCTTTATCGTAACGTAACGCTATTTACAGAGATCGGCGAAGGATATTTTGACGTTGTAAATTATGGCGGTAGCGGTGTTAAGGTTACTACCACGCAAAAGGACGGCAAATGGCAAGTTGCTCTCTTTGGTGCTACTTTCGGCACTGGCGAAAGCATCAACTATGCCATAATAGATAGCGAAGGCACCGTTGTTGCAACCGCATCTGCTCGCCCTTATGAAGAAGTAGTTGTTCAAATAGAAGATGCTAAACTTTGGGATTTAGATAATCCGCATCTATACTCCGTAAAGGCAGAACTTATGCTAAACGGCGAAGTTATTGATGAAAGCAATACTCGTTTTGGATTGAGAGAGATTATATTCGATAGCGAAAAGGGCTGTATCCTTAACGGCAAGAACGTTAAATTAAAGGGCGTTTCTCGTCACCAAGACAGAGAAAACCTGGGCAATGCTCTCACCTATGAACACATCAAAGAAGATATAGATTTAATTAAGGAAGTTGGTTCCAATTCTATCCGCCTTGCTCACTACCAACAAAATCAAATCATTTATGATTTGGCAGATGAAAACGGTATTCTCGTTTGGGCGGAAATCCCGGTTATTTCTCGTTGGTCAAACAAGAAATTGGAAAACGCAAAATCACAACTTGTTGAACTCATTTCCCAAAACTACAATCACCCGTCTATTTTCTGTTGGGGCGTTCAAAATGAAATCACCATCGGTGGTGGCGGTGGAGCCAGCAAGAAGTGCGTTAAAGGCGTCAAAGAACTAAATGAGCTTGCAAAGTCGATGGATGCAACTCGTCCTACCACTTGTGCTCAAGTAATGATGGCTTCCAAGACCGACCCGCTAAACAGCGTTACCGATATATTGGGCTTTAATATCTATTATGGCTGGTATGTACAAAGATACGTCGATATCGATGCATGGCTAGATGAGTTCCACGCTCAAAACCCCAACCTTAAGCTTTGCCTATCCGAGTATGGTGCAGAAGCCGTGCTAAGATATTGGTCTTCCAATCCCGCCCAAGGTGACTATGGTGAACAATATCAAGCAATTTTACATGATCACTATGCAAAGGCTATCATGTCTCGTGATTGGATGTGGGGCGGATACGTTTGGAATATGTTCGACTTCGGTTCCGCAATCCGTAACGAAGGTGGCGTAGTAGGTAAGAATAATAAGGGTTTGGTTACCTTCGATAGAAAGACTCGCAAAGATTCCTTCTATGCCTATAAAGCACATTGGAGCGATGAAAAATTCGTTCACGTGGGCGGTGCAAGATATCTGCAACGTGCAATAGGCAAATCCAGAGTTGACGTATTCTCTAACTGTGATGAAGTAGAACTTTTCGTAAACGGTGTTTCATACGGCGTAAAGCAAGGCACTCTTACTACTTTTGAAGTTGATATCGTAGCAGGGGATAATGAAATTAAGGCAGTTGCAGGTCAATATACTCATGCAATAATTGTTCAAGGCGTAGAAGAAGAACCCGCATCTTATAAGTGCAATCAAGCAGGCAATTTGGTTCGCAACTGGTTCGCCGCTGACGATGCCACCACTTCTGCTGACTGCTTATCCATAAACGATAAAGTAGGCGAAGTACTAAAGAGCTCTGACGTTCAAGCAATGCTAGGTTCAAAGATTCCCGCTTGGCTTGCAAAAATAGCATCTCCCTTCAAGGTAAAAACGCTACTTAAGATAGCTCGTATTTCTCCTGAAATGGTAGGGATTGTTAATAATTTCTTGCAAACCATCAAAAAGTAAAAAACCGCTAGTTTAGCGACCTACCACACAAACATAAAAATCTCCACTTGGTCGTTTACGTTTGAGTAAAGTCCCGT
>JAZNYA010000083.1:0-5268 GCA_045594145.1 Candidatus Stercoripulliclostridium sp.
GCAGAAGGACTCCTTCTCGACCTTATTTCTTCCATGCACATTGATTCCGACCTTCTTGATATGCGTCTAGGCGACCTTTCCGGTGGACAAAAAAGCAAAGTAGCATTTGCCCACGTATTATATTCCAAACCGCAAATACTACTCCTTGACGAACCGACCAACCACCTTGACGTACAAACAAAAGATTTCGTTACCAATTTTATTAAAAACTACAAAGGCTCCGTGCTCATCATAAGCCACGACGTCGCTTTCTTGAACGAAGTTGTAAACAAAATTCTTTTCGTAAATAAAGTCACCCATAAAATGAAGGTTTACGATGGAAATTATACTGTTTTTAAACGTAAATATGCTCAAGAGCAATTGCTAAAAGAGCTAAGAATAACACAACAAGAAGCGGAAATTAAAAAACTTGCCGAATTCGTGCAAAAAGCAAGACAAGCATCAAGAACCAACCATAACCTAAAACGTATGGGGTTTGATAGAGAAGCTAAACTTGAAAAAGCCATTGCCAACCTAGAAAAGCGGGACAAGATATACCGCCGTATGAAGTTGAAGTTAGACCCAAAGAGAGAAAGTCCCAAAGTACCAATTGAAGTAAGCGGTCTGTCTTTCCACTATCCGACCAAGCCAAATCTTTATGATAACCTATCTTTCTCGCTACTAGGTAACGAGCGATTCTTGATAGTAGGAGAAAACGGCGTAGGTAAATCGACTCTCCTAAAACTCATAATAGGTCAACTACCGCCAGACAAAGGCACTATAAAGTTTAGTCAAAAGACAGATATAGCCTACTATGCCCAAGAATTAGAACTTCTTGATGAAGAAAAGAATATCTTTGATAACACGGAAACGGACGGCTACTCCGACCTAGAAAGAAGAAATATACTCGGCAACTTCCTATTCCATGGTGATACCGTATTCAAAAAGGTAAAGGTACTCTCCCCCGGAGAAAAGGCAAGGATAGCCCTATGTAAACTTCTGCTCCAAAGGGCAAATCTTCTCATACTGGACGAGCCGACCAACCACCTAGACCCCGATACCCAAGCGGTTATAGGCGAAAACTTCCGTGATTATACCGGTACGATACTGCTTGTTAGCCACAACCCCGACTTTGTTGAGCAAATAGGCATAACTCGTATGCTAATTCTTCCCGAAGGAAAAGTTGTAGAATACTCAAGAGAACTACTAGAATACTACTATATTCTAAATACCGATTTAATATAAAATTCAACCAATAAAAAATCTCCCTAATGGGAGATTTCATTTTATTGTATTTACGTATAATTATAATTTACTTTAGCAACTCTTTAAGAGCATCAACCTTATCGAGTCTTTCCCAAGAATAATTGGGCTTACCAAAGTGACCGTAAGATGCAGTATCAAAGTAAACCGGCTTTCTTAGGTCTAGAGCATCAATTATTGCTTTAGGACGGAAATCGAATACTTTTGGTAGATATTCTGCAATTTTATCATCAGCAACCTTGCCGGTACCATAGGTGTTAACTACGATAGAAACGGGTTGAGCCTTGCCGATTGCGTATGCAAGTTGGATTTCACACTTGTCTGCTAGCCCTGCTGCTACTACGTTCTTTGCACAGTATCTTGCATAATACGCAGCACTTCTATCAACTTTAGTGGGGTCTTTACCACTAAATGCTCCGCCGCCGTGTCCACATGCTCCACCATAGGTATCTACTATTATCTTTCTGCCGGTTAGTCCACTATCGCCGTTAGGTCCGCCAATTACGAATCTTCCGGTAGGATTAATGTAGAACTTGGTATTCTCGTCGATGAGTTCAGCGGGCATTACCTTATCTATAACTTCACGCTTGACATCAGCTCTTAACGTTTCGATGTCAACGTCTTCAGAGTGTTGAGTAGAAAGGACAATCGCTTCTATTCTTACAACTTTGTTATCATCGTATTCTACGGTAACTTGACCTTTGCCGTCGGGACGAAGATAATCAAGTATGCCTGCCTTTCTAACATCAGCAAGTTTACGGCACATCTTATGGCTTAGTTCAAGGGGTAAAGGAAGATAGCTTTCCGTTTCGTTGGTAGCATAACCAAACATCATACCTTGGTCGCCGGCTCCTACGGTATCGTAGTCGTCACCGCCTGCTCTATGTTCAAGAGAACTATCAACGCCCATTGCTATATCGGCAGATTGCTCGTCGATTTGTACGTTTATAGCACAACTCTTATAATCAAACCCGAGTTCGCTCTTATCGTACCCTATTTCCTTTATGGTCTTTCTTACGATGCCGGGAATATCGGCATAGCCTTCATGCAAGGTTATTTCACCCATAACGAAGACCATGCCCGTAGTAACCGCAGTTTCGCAAGCGACTCTACAATGGGGGTCGAGCGTTAACATTGCGTCCAAAACAGCATCGCTTATTTGGTCGGCGACTTTGTCGGGATGTCCTTCCGTTACAGATTCACAAGTAAATAATCTTTTCATAATCTTTTCCCTACCGTTAGGTATTTGCTTTAGAGTAAACGGAGCGATTTTTAAAACCGCTCCGCATTTTTTGTATTAGTTGTTGTCGCTATCGCTGTAGTCTTCGTATTCTTCAAATAACAACGGCTTTTCTTCCATAGCGGGTTGTTCGCTGGTTGCTTCAACCTTTTCTAGAGATATATCTCTATAACACTTCATGCCGGTACCTGCGGGGATGAGTTTACCAACGATAACGTTTTCCTTGAGTCCGGTGAAGTGGTCAATCTTGGAGCGTATTGCTGCATCAACAAGAACTTTGGTGGTTTCTTGGAAGGATGCTGCGGACAAGAAGGATTCGGTTGCAAGAGATGCCTTTGTGATACCAAGAAGGATTCTCTTACCCCTTGCAGGAATACCAAGGTCTTCCATAACAACTCTTTCGTTTTCTTCTTCAAATCTGCTTAGGTCAACTTCTTCGTTTAGTAGCAAGCTGGTGTCGTTAGGTTCGGTAATTCTAACCTTTCTGAGCATTTGACGTACGATAACTTCAATGTGCTTATCTTGGATGTGAACACCGTTGGTGATATATGCAGATTGAACTTCACGAATCATAGATTCTTGTACGCCTTGTACACCCTTGGTTGCAAGAGTATCTTGGGGATGGATGGAACCAACCATCAAGGGGTCACCACTTTGGATGGTGTCGCCGTCCTTAACGAGCAACTTAGCCTTGGAAGGAATCTTGTAATCCATGGAGTTTTCGCCATCGGTTACGGTTACTATCTTCATGGTTTGAGCTTCGTTGTCCTTTATGGTTACGGTACCGCTAATGGTAGCAACGGTTGCTCTACCCTTAGGTTCACGAGCTTCGAAAAGTTCTTCAACACGGGGTAGACCTTGCGTGATGTCGGCGTTGGTAGCAATACCACCGGTGTGGAACGTTCTCATGGTAAGCTGAGTACCGGGTTCACCGATTGATTGAGCTGCGATGATACCAACTGCTTCACCAATCTTAACCTTGTTCCAGCTGGACATGTTAGCACCGTAGCACTTTGCACATACGCCACGCTTTGCTTTACAGGTAAGAACGGAACGAATTCTAACTTCGGTTACGCCGGCCTTAACAACTCTTTCTGCATCGTCTTCGCTAATAAGAGTATCTGCAGGAACGATGATTTCGCCGTCTTTTGCAATGATATCGGTTACGCTAAAGCGACCTGCGATTCTTTCTTTTAGACCTTCGATAACTGCACCTGCACTATCAACGATTGCCTTAACAACGAATCCACGAGTATCGCCACAATCGTCTTCGTTTATAATAACGTCGTGTGCAACGTCAACTAGACGTCTGGTTAGGTAACCTGAGTCAGCGGTCTTAAGTGCGGTATCTGCACCACCCTTACGAGCACCGTGAGAAGAAATGAAGTATTCTAGAACGGACAATCCTTCACGGAAAGAACTCTTAACGGGAATTTCTATAACTTTACCGGTCGGGTCGTTCATCAATCCACGCATACCGGAAAGTTGCTTAATTTGTTGCATGCTACCACGAGCACCGGAGTCTGCCATCATCCATATAGGATTGAACTTATCGGACTTCTTGAAGTTTTCTTCTAGGTCGTCAGATACGTCTTTGGTGGTCTTTGCCCAAACGTCAACGGTTTCTTGGTATCTTTCATCTTCGGTCATCAAACCACGACGGAAACGCTTTTCGATTGCGTGTACTTCGTCTTCAGCCTTTTGAAGAAGAATCTTCTTGTTGCCGGAAATTTGCATATCGAAAACGCTGGTGGTGATAGCACCGATGGTGGAGTACTTAAAGCCAAGAGCTTTAATCTTATCTAGTACCTTAGAAACAGCGGTAGAGCCTTGGAGCTTAAAGCACTTTGCTACTATTTGAGAAAGTTGCTTCTTGCCAACAGGATTCCAACCGTTAATGTGGTTAACTTCAAACTCGAGCATATCTTCTGCAGTTTCTCTCTTGCAGAAGCCAAGGTCTTGGGGAAGAGCTTCGTTGAATATAATTCTACCAACGGTTACGGGAAGAATCTTCTTGTATACGCAACCATCGATTTCCTTGGATACTCTAACGTTAATCTTTGCTTGGAGAGCTACTTCGCCTACTTGATAAGCCATCTTTGCTTCTTCACAATCCTTGAAGTACTTGCCTTCGCCAAGAGCACCGGGCTTGACGGAAGTTAGGTAATAAGAACCAATAACCATGTCTTGCGTAGGTGAAAGAATCGGCTTACCATCGCTTAGCTTAAGAACGTTGTTAGTGGAAAGCATCAAGAAACGAGCTTCTACTTGAGCTGCGATTGATAGCGGTACGTGAACAGGCATTTGGTCGCCGTCGAAGTCAGCGTTAAATGCGGAACATACTAGCGGATGGAGCTTGATAGCTCTACCTTCAACTAGAACAGGTTCGAATGCTTGGATACCCAAACGGTGCAAAGTGGGAGCACGGTTCAAGAGAACGGGATGGTCCTTAATTACTTCTTCTAGTACGTCCCAAATTTGAGATTTACCACGAGCAACTGCGTTCTTTGCACTCTTTATGTTTTGGCAAATACCATGCTCAACAAGCTTACGGAATACGAAGGGCTTGAAGAGTTCGATAGCCATTTCCTTAGGTAGACCACATTGGTAAAGCTTGAGTTCAGGTCCTACAACGATAACCGAACGGCCGGAGTAGTCAACACGCTTACCAAGAAGGTTTTGACGGAAACGACCTTGCTTACCACGGAGCATATCGCTAAGAGATTTTAGGTTACGGTTGCCGGGGCCGGTTACGGGCTTGCCGTGCTTACCGTTATCGATTAGAG
>JAZNYA010000084.1:0-8707 GCA_045594145.1 Candidatus Stercoripulliclostridium sp.
GATATCATGGGAATAATAGCTTCGGGCTATGAAACCTATACTCGTAAAGGTGGAGCTAAAGACTATGAATATATAGCTGATTTTTGCCAAAAAAATCAAGTAGATACCATAGTCGTAGGACTTCCGGTGAACATGGATGGTACGGAAGGCGATAGGGTTATAATAACTCGCCAATTTGCAGATGAACTCAAGGAATACGTTGGAGATAGGAAGATAGTATTCCAAGATGAAAGACTTACCACCGTGCAAGCAGAAAGGATGCTTATACAAGGCGGTGTAAGACGTGAAAAACGCAAAAAAGTAATAGATAAGGTTGCAGCAACCATAATTTTGCAATCTTATTTGGATAAAATAAATTTTTAAGGAGACGTAAAAATGGCAGACAAGAAAGATAAGAGAAACGATATAGAAGAAATAGAAGAAGACGAAGAAGTCATAGTGCTATTGAACGAAGAAACCGGTGAAGAAGTAGAGTTTTCACTTCTTGCTATGTTGGAAGTTGATGGCGAAACCTATGCTTTCCTAGAACCCGTTGAAGACGTAGAAGGCTTTGAAGAAGGCGATTTGCTCGTAAATCGTGTTGAATTTGATGAAAACGGCGAAGAAAAATTCCTTCCCATCGATGATGACGACGAACTCGACAAGGCTTTTGAAGCTTTCGACGATATGTACGTAGAGCAATTCGGTATGCACTGCGACGGCACGCCCGTAGAAGACTAGCCTTATATTATAATGTATAATAAATATATAAAGAAGGCGATTTCCCTTTTTCTGGTCGTAACGCTACTTGCGTTAGGAGCATTTTTCCTTTTGGGATGCGAAGAAGACGATAGCGAAGGTGGTGGTACCGATTTTATAGACGTAGGCGGTAACTCGACCGAAGATGATGGCGGAAGCGACACACCCGAGCAACCAAATAATCCAAACGATAGTGGAGTAACCAATATGAATAACATTGCAACTTTTGTAATTACAGACCAAAACGCAATCGATAGAGTAGTAAAAATTCAACTACATCCCGATAAGGCACCCATCAGTGTGCAAAACTTCGTTAATTTAGCCAATTCCGGATATTACGACGGACTTTGTTTCCATCGTATAGTTCCTAACGGATGTCTTCAAGGCGGTGGCTATAAAATTGAAGATAACACTATTATGGAGTCCGACGACGTTCCGTCCATATATGGCGAATTTAAGTCTAACGGTTGGGAAGCAAACGATATCAAGCACGTTTTTGGAACGATATCTATGGCTAGAACTTCCGTTCCCAACTCTGCAACCAGCCAATTTTTCCTTTGCATAGGCGAATATCCTTCATGGGATGGAGAGTATGCTGGCTTCGGCACCATCGTTGATGAAGAAGAATCAAGAAACAACCTTATTGCACTAAGTCAATCCACCTATGGAAATATTGGTTGGGGCTTTACCACTTTCCCGTATCCATTGCTTGTCATTAAAAGTGTAAGAGTTGCCTAAAAATAGTCAAAACCCCCTTGAAAAACCTAGGTTATTGTGGTATTCTAATATATATGAGTAAGGTATTAAACGTTAAAAACATAGTAATTGCGTTAGCGGTAGTTCTAATTACCGCACTTTTCGCCGTATGCTTTTTTGGTGGCGACGTTAAAGCTAGTGCCAGCGAAGAATATTTAATTAACCTTACTTCATCCACTGCGGTTTATGCAGGTAAGAATTTGTCTGCACCCATAGTTGTTACTAAAAACGGCAACGTTTTTAACGATTATACTATTACTTATACTAAAGGCGGAGAAATCGTTGATGGTATGAAGGACGTAGGAACCTACGGCATAAGCGTAACCATAAACGGCGTTGAACCTTTGGTTCAAAAAGACTTTACTTTTACCATTACCCCCAAGCCCTTGAAAATAGTAGTAGGCGGTGGCGTAGAGTTCTTGTATAGCGGTATGGGTTATACGAGAAACGTATCTCCCTTGGGTGAAATTGATGGCGAAGATAGTGGCATCGTAGTAACGTATAGGGGCGACTTGGAAGAGTTAGAACCCGGTGAATTACCCGTTAACGCAGACAACTACGACATGGTGTTTGCAACTTCCAATCCTAACTATTCGATAGGCGAAATAGAAGGGGAAACCAACCTTATCATCCATAAGCGTACGCTAAAGGTTAAGGTAAACGATACCAGTGTTACCTTTGGAGAAACACCTATGTTCACCTATTCTATAATAGGTTTCGTTGGTAAAGAAGACGAAAGCATATTGGATAGAAAACCGGAAGTACGCTCTAGTGCAACCGCAGTAGGCACCCACAACGTTGTAGCATCCGGCGGTGCTTCTCAAAACTATAACTTTGAGTATGAAGTAGGACATCTTACCATAAACGACGTAAAAGCAGAAGGCAAGATAGAAGGCACTTCTACTACTTTCGACGTAAGCGGTGTGTTCGCACCATTTACTCTCTATGCAGGTTCAACCATAGACCCTAAGAGTGAAGAAGGTAAAGACTTGGTTAAAACGGCTCGTGATTATAGAATGCTCAACTTCACGTCCGACCTTCAATTAGTTTATAAAATCGAGTATACTCACGGCGTACAAGTTTCGGAAAAGATAGACGTAGTGTTCCATAACGTCACGCTAAATACCGATGATAAATACGTTATAGTGGTTATCGACCCTAATGGTGTAGTTACCCAAATTACCAAGTATGAATATCTAAACGGCACACTTTCCTTTAGAACCCCGTCTCTTGGAACCGTCATGATTTTTAAGGATACCTATGATACCAGCGTGCTGTTAATTGTGCTTGGCTGTATGATACTCTTCATTGTTCTTTTGTTCATTGGCTCCAAGATGCAATACCGCAATGATAAGCGTCAAGCCGACGAAGCAAAGAAGCGTAGAGAGATAAAACGAAGGGGTAAATATAAGTGGAACTAACATTAAAGTCACCATAGCGGTGGCTTTTTTATTTACCGCAATAATTTTCTTTATATTTTATATAAAATAACCAAAAAACGTTTGCAATGGCAAATATTATGTGGTATTATACATACGCCATAATACGCACTTGCGCGGAGAAATCCGCTGTTGCCGGTAACGGTGGCGGTTTTTTAAGAAACGCAAGGAGGAAAAAACAAATCTAGGAGGTAAAAGTAAACATGGCAGTTATTTCAATGAAGCAACTACTCGAAGCAGGCGTTCACTTTGGACACCAAACCAAGAAATGGAATCCTAAGATGGATAAGTACATCTACGATGCAAGAAACGATATTCACATTATCGATCTTCAACTCACCGTTGACCTTGTAGAAGAAGCTTATAAGTTCATCCACAAAGTAGCATCCGAAGGCAAGAACGTTCTTTTCGTAGGTAAGAAAAAGCAAGCAAAAGAAGCTATCCAACAAGAAGCTGAACGTTGCGGTATGTTCTATATGAACGAAAGATGGCTAGGTGGCACCCTTACCAACTTCCAAACCATCCGTACCCGTATTGATAAGCTCAACAAGTTGAACCAAATGGAAGCAATGGGCGAATTCGACCTTCTTCCCAAGAAAGAAGTTATCAAGCTCAAAGCAGAACGTGATAAACTAGAACAAAACCTTGGCGGTATCAAGAACATGCGTAACCTTCCCGGTGCATTGTTCGTAGTTGACCTTAAGATTGAGCATATCGCTGTTCAAGAAGCACGTGCTCTAGGTATTCCGATCGTTGGTCTAGTAGATACCAACTGTGATCCCGATCTAGTTGATTACGTAATCCCCGGCAACGACGACGCTATCCGTGCTATCAAGCTAATCGCTAGCGTAATGGCAGATGCAGTTATCGCAGCTAAAGAAGGCGTAGAATACGTAAGTGACAAAGAAGTATCCGCTGAAGAAGTTTTTGAAGAAAACAACGACTAATAGTAAATAAGAAGGAGAATATAAATATGGCAAACTTTACCGCAAAAGACGTAGCAGCTCTCCGTGCAAGCTCAGGTGCAGGCATGATGGATTGCAAGAAGGCTCTTGAAGCATGTGACGGCAACATGGAAAAAGCAACTGAATGGCTTCGTGAAAAAGGCATGGCAACCGCAGCTAAGAAAGCAGGCAGAATCGCTGCTGAAGGTATCGTAGATAGTTACATCCACATGGGTGGCAAAGTTGGCGTTCTACTAGAAGTTAACTGCGAAACCGACTTCGTTGCTAAGGGCGAAGATTTCAAGGCATTTGCTCACGACGTAGCTCTCCAAATCGCTGCTGTTAAGCCCCTTTACGTAAAACGTGAAGAAGTTCCTGCAGACGTTATCGCTAAAGAAAGAGAAATCGCTCTTGCACAAATCAACAACGATCCCAAGATGGCATCTAAGCCCGATATGGTTAAGGCCAAGATCATCGATGGCAAAATCGAAACTTACTACAAAGAAAATTGCCTTCTTGACCAAGTATTCGTTAAAGACAGCTCCAAGACCATCAACCAACTCACCATCGAGCAAACCGCTAAGTGTGGCGAAAAGGTTACCATTCGTCGTTTCGTAAGATTCGAAATGGGTGAAGGCCTAGAAAAGAGAAACGAAAACTTTGCTGAAGAAATCGCAAAGGCAACTGCAAAATAATGATTTAAGGGATACTTAGTATCCCTTTTTTTTAAGGAGTAAATATGCAACCTAAATACAAGAGAATTTTACTTAAGATATCAGGCGAAGCACTAGCCGGTGCAAAGGGCTTTGGCCTAGACCAAGACATCATTGCAGGCATCATAGAGCAAATTAAAGAAGTAAAGGAACTCGGAGTAGAAATAGGTATCGTAATTGGTGCAGGCAACTTCTGGCGTGGTAGACAAGGTAGTGGAATGGACCGCTCGACCGCAGACTATATGGGCATGCTTGCTACTGCAATGAACTGCCTAGCACTACAAGATGCAATAGAAAAGCAAGGAATAGATACTCGTGTTCAAACTACCATAGAAATTACTCAAATAGCCGAACCTTTCATTATCAGAAAGGCAATTAGACATCTGGAAAAGGGTAGAATAGTAATATTCGGTTGCGGTACGGGTGCACCGTATTTTACCACCGACACCGCTGCAGCACTAAAAGCATCGGAAGTTAAGGCGGACGTACTACTTCTTGCAAAGAACGTAGACGGCATATATGATAGCGACCCCAAGACCAATCCTAACGCAAAGAAATTTGATAGAATTTCCTGCATAGATTTCATTAAGCTTGGCTTAACCGCAATGGATACCACCGCAGTTAGCCACTGCATGACCAACAATATGCCCGTTATAGCCTTTGGACTCAATGAAAAAGACAGCATAAAGAGAGCCGTCATGGGCGAAGAAATCGGCACTATCATTTACTAATTAACGCCACGATAGTAATAAAACTCTAAATCAAGCCTTCGGGCTTGATTTTTTATATCTTTGATATAAAAACTTATACTTGTATTATTGAGTATAATATGTTATTATATTATATATAATAAAAAATTAAACCTAGGAGATTATTTATGGGTTATGAATTATTAGAAATCGAAATGGTGTTTGACGACCTTTCCGAAAGAATCGAAAAAACCAAGGCAAGCCTTAATAATGAATTTAAGTCTATGAGAGCCGGACGTGCAAACGCTCACATCCTAGATAAAGTTCTTGTTCCTTATTACGGTGTTGATACTCCCATTAACCAAATGGCTAACATCACTATCCCGGAAGCAAGAATGCTTGTTATCAACGTTTGGGACCAAAGTGCTCTTAAGTCCGTAGAAAAGGCTATTATTGCTGCTAACGTAGGCATTTTCCCCACCAACGATGGTAAAGTGCTTCGTATGGTTTTCCCGGAACTCACCGAAGAACGCCGTCGTGCTCTTTGCAAGGACGTTAGAGTTTCTACCGAAAATGCAAAGGTTGCAGTTCGTAATATTCGTCGTGATGCTATCAATATGCTTCGTTCCTATAAGAAGGACAGCATCGTAACCGAAGACGATTACAATGCTTATGAAAAAGACGTTGATAAGCAAGCATCAAACGCTATTGCAGACATCGATAAGATGAGTGCCGATAAAGAAGCGGAGATAATGAGCGTATAACATGCATTTAGCGGTTATTATGGACGGTGGTGGCCGTTATGCTCAAAAAAGGAAACTTCCTAGAATAAACGGCTATATTGACGGCACCCGCTCCATACTTGACATCATCGACGCTTGCGACGAACTTTCCGTTTCTTGCGTTTCGTTTTACGTTTCCAGCAAAGAAAATCTCGCTAGGGGAATTAGCGAGAGTCTTGCTGTTTCGTCCGTTTACGTCGATTTCATAGAAAAAACCTTGTTGCCAATATGCAAAACTAGGGGATATAAGTTGTTTTTCGTAGGCGATTTCGAAAGTTTAACCCCAGAGCTTATGGCTACCATTGCGAACGCTAACTCACAAACCATAAATAACCGTGGTTTGACCGTTGCGTTCGTTTTTGCGTATAACGGCATGCAAGAAGTGACAAAGGCGTTCAATTACGTCTTTAACCAAAAACTTATAAGCGGTATTTTTACTCCCGTAACCATACCCGAAGTTCAACAATATATGTATTCTGCATCACTTCCACCCGTAGATGCGTTGCTACGTTATGGCGGACAAAGGCGTGTTTCCGGATTTTTGCCCTTTAGCATAGCTTATGCGGAACTTTTCTTTAGTGATAAGCTTTTTCCGGAAGCCGATAAGGGCGACGTCTATGATTTGATGAAGGAATATAAAAAAATCAAACGCACTTTTGGAGAAATCAAATGAAAATTCTCAAGAAAACACTAACGGGTTTATTAATGCTCGGCGTATTGCTTGTCTTCATTTACCTTACTTCCCTTTGGAACGGACAAGGTCAATACTTTTTTGATGCATTAGTACTCATAGTTTTAGGTCTTTCTACCTTCGAAATGTATAAATGTGCCAAAAACAAGGGCTATAACGTAGAAATTATACCTTTGATTATAGTTGTTTTGGCTGTATATCCGGCAATCAAGTTCCTAGGATACTTTGGATTCTTTATGGTACTTTGTGCGGGCATGATACTTTCTTTCTGCTTCTTTGTTTTCGACCAAAAAGTATCACTAAAGGATATGTTAATGACTTTGTTCATTATATTATATCCCATCACTCCCATAATGTGCGTACTCCAAACTATAAACGCATATGGTATGTTACCGTTCTTGCTTGCAGCCGCAAGTGCAATGTTAGCTGATACTATAGCATATTTTGCGGGTACCGCAATAAAAGGGCCCAAAATTTTCCCCAAAATTAGTCCTAATAAGACTTATTCAGGTTCAATATGCGGATTACTCGGTGGCGTAGCAGGAGCATTTATAGTTTATGCAATGTTTGAAGTTGCTCCTTTCCCGGTAAACGCCCCCGTACGTTTTACCGAAATTTTGGTTCATCCGGAAATTTTCTATGCTTTCATGGGACTTGCTATTGCAATAGTTTCTCAAATTGGCGACATATTTGCTTCAAAAGTTAAGAGAGAATTCGGCGTAAAAGATTTCTCCACTTTACTTGGTTCACACGGTGGTATCATCGATAGAATCGATAGCATAATTTTCGCAGTATTATTCGTTGCAATAGTAGTAGAATTTCTGCCCATTGCAGTAGCTCTATGATGAAAAAAATCGCTATTTTGGGAGCTACCGGCTCCATAGGTAAGCAAGTTTTGGACGTGTTAGGGGACGACTACCAAGTCGCTCTCCTTTCTTGTAACCAAAACGGTATGCAACTTAGGGATGCCTTCAGTAATCAAAGTGGCGTAAAAATAATAAGTAATTCCAGCTATAAAGTTGCTCCTTGCGACCGCAACGAGCACGTCTTTAATACCAATGTATTAAACGACCCCAAGACCTATGAAGGAATAGACGTAGTAGTAAACGGAATAGGTGGTATTTGGGGAATAGAGCCGAGTTTTGCCGTTTTAGAAAGCGGAGCTAAACTCATTACAGCCAACAAGGAAACCTTTGTTGCTTGCGGTTATCTCTTCATGGAAAGAGCAAAGGCACTTGGCAAAAAAGTTGGCGTTGATATTATCCCCATTGATTCCGAGCACTCCGCAGTTTGGCAATGCCTAAGGGGAGAAGATTGGTCTAGCTTGGAAAAGGTTACCTTGACGGCATCCGGCGGAGCCTTTAGGGATTTATCTAAGGAAGAAATTAGCTCCCTTAAAGCTAATGATGCACTCAATCATCCTACTTGGAAAATGGGTAAAAAAGTTACGGTAGATTCCGCAACACTCATGAACAAAGGCTTCGAAATAATAGAAGCAAAACACTTGTTTTCTTGCGATAACATAGACGTAGTTATTCACAGAGAAAGTTTAATTCACTCGTTGGTAACCTTCAAAGATGGGTGCTCAAAGCTTCAATTTTCGGCTCCCGATATGCGACTTCCAATAAGTTACGCATTAACCGAACCCGCAAGAAAAAATTGTGATTCAGCTCTTAACGTTCCGTCGCTTTTGTCCCTTGCCGGTCTAACTTTTAGCCTTCCGGATTATGATAAATTCCCGCTATTAAAGATTGCCGGCGAAGTTGCAAAACTGCCTTGCGATTATCCTTCTGCGGTAATGTGCGTTAGTGATGAAGTCTGCGTAGAGTTATATCTAAAAGACAAGATTTCATTTTATGGAATTAGCGATATAATAAGTAAAGCACTACAAAAATTCAGCGTGGGTAAAATTGAAAACCCCGCCGACGTTACGAGTATTTAAAGTCGGAGGCCAA
>JAZNYA010000085.1:0-2438 GCA_045594145.1 Candidatus Stercoripulliclostridium sp.
CAAGTAGAATAACCGCCATCGTGATGGGCCAATTTCTCGCCGTTCAAATATACGTCTGCAGAAGAGTTTGCACCACAAATTTCTAGGTAATACGCATCGGCTTCGGGAAGGTCCAATTTGTCTATGGTCTTTGCGTAATAGCAAGTGCCACGATAAAAATCGTTACCGCCATCTTGTCCGTCTATTGCGTTCCAAGTATGCGGAAGGTTTACAAAATACCAGTCTTTAGGCATTTCACTTGGAACTGCATTTGCTTGCTTGGTAAAGGCCCATTTGGCATTAAGATTGTAAATTTGTCTCATTTAATCACCTTTTTTATTGAATTTTGTCATATATAAGAAATGGTTGGCTAGGGAAACAATACAGCTTTCCCCTACCAACCATAATCTTAAATTTTATTAATACTATTATTCAGCATCTGCTACTGCTACTTCCGCTACAGCTTCCGTTGCATTTGCATGCTTTTCTGCTAATTCACTATTCATCTTTTCAAGGGTCTTCTTGTCAAGGTTATAGATGATAGCAATACCAACAAATTGCATTACTGCACTGAATAGGTATAGACCTGCAACCAACCAGCACATGTTATGTGAAGTTTGAGCACTTTGGCCACCGGTTCCGAGTTTTTCAACGTATCCGAGAGCACCCATAATTAGAAGAACAATGGACGGTCCAACACCTTGTGCAAGCTTTCTGAAGAAGGAATGTAGAGAATAAACGGTACCTTCTTCTCTAGCACCAAACTTCCATTCGTTGTAATCGATAGCATCACCCATCATAGCCCAAGATACGCAAGAATATACGCCCATGCCTAGACCAAATAATACCAAGCCTATCATATAGATAACAAGACCTATGGTCTTATTGGGTAGAGCCGGGAATATGAACATGATAACGCCACCAACTAGAGATACGATAGTACCTACTACGGAGCATTCCTTCTTACCGAACTTATTAACTATTTTCTTGATGAACGGCATGAATAGGAACATGGGAAGGAAGCCTATCATAGTTACTACACCGGAAAGTGAAGCCATGCCGAAATATGTAGCAAACATGATGGTGGTAGCGGTAGATGCAGATTGCATACCAAGGAACATACCCATTGCAGCAACGGTAGCACCAACTGCAGGACGGTTCTTCATGAAGTTGCCAAAAGCCTTTAAAACGTTAAACTTTTGAACTTCTTCGCCCGCTTTAACGCTATTTTCGTCAACACGAATAGTAGCGGTTTTAATCATAAATAAGAAGGCAATAAAGCCGAGTATACCCATTATTAGAGCAACCCAGAATACTCTTTCACCAAGTAGAGTTTCTACTTGAACACCAGTTTCGGGGTTAAGCAAAGGGGAACCATCGGGATTAACTTCCTTCCTCCAAATAAGCATAGGAAGAAGCACCATGGGGAAAATGTTACCTACCATAGAACCAATACTTCTCCAAGTAGAAAGTTGAGCTCTTTCGCCGGAATCTTCGGTAATTAGAGAAAGCATTGAGCCATAAGGAACGTTAGCAATGGTATAGCAAGCATCCCAGACAACGTATCCTAGGATAAATAGAACGGCTTTTAGCCAAACGTCTGCATTGGGTACAGGAATAAATACTAACGCACCTGCAACGAGTAAGCCACAGGCACCAATGAAAATATAAGACTTAAACTTTCCGAGCTTACCGAAAAACTTATTCTTATAATTGCCCTTATCCTTGTCTATCAAGGCACCAATGATTGGGTCGTTGATTGCATCCCAAATTTGAACGACGAGAAGAAGTGCAGAAAGCAAACCGGTCTCCATCATCATGTATACTAGCCAGAACGTTTGAACTGTTCCCTTGAGTGCAAAACTCATGTTACAACCAAAGTCGCCGGCGGCATAAGCAAGTTTATCCATAATACCAAACTTGCGGTAACCTTTTTCATCATACTGAATAGGTTTTTTTGCCATATTTTTTCTCTCCTTAAAGTTATTTAACCGCATTAAAAGAAAGCATTGAATAGCTTTCTAAAAAAATAATTTAGTCTATATTTATGATACCATAACGTATAATAAAGGTCAACCCTGATTTTTTAATATTACCAAGAAGAAAAGAATCAATTTTCTTTACAAAACTAAAAAAATAATGTATTATAGATAGGTACGGAAAGATGGCGGAGCTTGGTTGAACGCGCACGACTCGAAATCGTGTGAGCACCTAAGACGTGCTCCGTGGGTTCGAATCCCACTCTTTCCGCCATTTGAAACAGTGTTGAACCGCAAAAACGTTCAATACTGTTTTTTCTTTTAGTTTAACTCAATTTTAATCTAGTTTATTAAAAAAACAAACATACCCCACATTTATTAAGTGGGGTATGTTTTTATCAATTACATTGAGTTTATATTTCATCAAAAGATTTTATTGTCAATGACCATTCCTCTTCTGAACCATAAATTTTACAAACC
>JAZNYA010000086.1:0-2573 GCA_045594145.1 Candidatus Stercoripulliclostridium sp.
TACGATCCGACTTAAAAGGCATACGCAAGATTTGATGGAGAACCCGCTCCCGTAATAGGCGTTGATGAAACAACCTACATAATGGAACTATTCCATGGCCCGACGCTTGCTTTCAAGGATATAGCACTCACGCTACTTCCCCACCTTATGAGTGCTGCTCGTCGCAAATGCGGTTCCGACCTTAAGACGCTCATATTGGTTGCAACAAGCGGTGATACCGGTAAAGCTGCAATCGAAGGCTTCAAGAACGTTGAAGGCACGGAAATAGTCGTCATTTATCCCAGTGAAGGCGTTTCAGCTCTCCAGAAATTGCAAATGCAAACGTCAACGGGTGATAACGTACACGTTTTAGGCATCAAGGGAAACTTTGATGATGCACAAAGTGCGGTAAAGAGAATTTTTAATTCCAAGGAAGCCAAGGAAAAGTTTGAAAAATTGGGTTATGCATTGTCCAGTGCAAACTCAATTAACTGGGGTAGACTTGTTCCCCAAATCGTATATTATATTTCCGCATACGTAGATATGCTTGGTTGCGAAGAGATAGAAGAAGGGGAAGAAATCAACTTTGTAGTTCCCACCGGTAACTTTGGTGACGTACTTGCAGGATACTATGCAAAGAAGATGGGACTTCCCGTAAGTAAGCTCATAGTAGCATCTAACGTAAACAACGTATTAACCGAGTTCTTTACTACCGGTACTTATGATACCAATCGTCCCTTCCATAAGACCATGAGTCCCAGTATGGATATTCTCATCAGCTCCAATTTGGAAAGACTACTATTTGAAATTTTCGATAGGGATGCCGGCAAGGTTCGTGAATTAATGGAAAGCCTAAAGCTTGATGGAGAATATAAGGTAGATTTGAACGATATTTATGATAAAGTTCCGGAATTCTTAGCTTATAGCTCGGATGAAGATGGTACGGAAGCTACTATAGATAACTTCTTTGAAACCAACGATTATTTGCTTGACCCCCATACCGCAGTTGCTATGAATTCATATAACAACTATCTAACGGAAACGGGTGACCCCACCAAGACTGTCGTAGTATCTACGGCAAGCCCATATAAATTCGCTCACGACGTATATGAAGCCGTATCCGGCAAGGATGAACCGGAACCCTTTAGAGCGGTAAAGAGACTACACTCATATACTATGACCGATATTCCCAAGGAAATTTCGGAACTTGAGTATATGGACCCCATCCATACCGACGTCGTAGAAGTAAAAGACATAGAAAAAGCAATATTTGCTTATTTTGAAAAGGAATAATACTAATGGAAAATAGTAATAATCAACCTAAGAAAGTCGTATATTCAGGCATACAACCCACCGGAATCATAACCATAGGAAACTATATCGGTGCTATCGACAATTGGTTGAAACTACAAAACGACTATAATTCAATATTCGGTATAGCAGACCTTCATGCATTGACGGTAAGACAAAATCCTGCAGAATATAGAGCAAGAGCACTTTCTTTCTTCGCTCAATATCTTGCTGCCGGCATCGACCCGAATAAAGCTATAATATATTTCCAATCTCACGTTCCGGAACACACCGAACTCAGTTGGATATTAAATTGCTACACCTACGTTGGCGAAATGACTCGTATGACTCAATTTAAGGATAAGTCGCAAAAGAACGAAGATAACATAAATATGGGACTACTCGATTATCCCGTACTTATGGCAAGCGATATTCTTCTTTATCAAACCGACCTTGTTCCCGTAGGCGTAGACCAAAAGCAACACTTGGAAATTACTAGAGATATTGCAACTCGCTTCAATAACTTGTATTCTCCCACTTTCGTAGTGCCGGAAGCATACATTTCCAAGCAAGGAGCAAAGGTATATAGTTTGCAAGACCCGACGGCAAAGATGTCCAAATCCGACCCGGACCCCAATGCATCCGTTGCAATAATAGAAGACCCGGATAGCATTATGCGTAAGTTCAAGAGAGCCGTTACCGACTGTGAAACAACGGTAGAAATTAGGGAAGATAAACCCGGCATTATGAATTTGCTTACCATAATGAGCGTTATGACCGGCGAAAGCATGGAAGTTCTTGCAGAACGTTATCGTGACGGCGGATATGCTAAATTTAAGCAAGCCGTAGGGGAAAGCGTAGTCGAAAAACTTAGACCGCTAAGAGAAGAATATAATCGTCTAATACAAGACAAAGCCTACCTAATGCAAGTTGCAAAGGAAGGAGCTGAAAAGGCAAGATATCTTGCTAGAAAGACCGTAAGCAAGGTAAAACGCAAAATAGGACTTGTGGAACTCAAATAATGTTTGGTTACGTTAACGCTGATAAGCCCAATATGCTCATAAAGGACTACGCAGTATATCGTGCGTATTATTGTGGACTTTGCAAGAGCATAGGACGTAAAAATCCACCGCTTATGCGTTTTACTATCAACTATGACATCACCTTTTTGACTATGCTCGCACATAATTATAATAAGGTGGAGCCCAAGTTCAAGAAGGCACTTTGCATCGCACACCCGGTAGGAAAACCTTTTAGCGTAGTAGTTAACGACCCCGTACAAGAGTGTGTTGTAGACATAAATA
>JAZNYA010000087.1:0-4567 GCA_045594145.1 Candidatus Stercoripulliclostridium sp.
TGCGTGATTACGATAGGCTACTTGGTGCAAGAGAAAGGCTTAACCATTCTCCGCTGGGAAGTTGTGCTTTGGCGGGAACGACCTACCCCATAAGAAGAGATTTCGTTTCTGATAAATTGGATTTTGCTAGTCCCGTTTTTAATAGTATGGACGGTGTCTCTGATAGGGATTTCTGCGTAGAACTCGCTAGCAACATTGCACTTATTATGATGCATCTTTCCAGATTTTCGGAAGAGATTATTCTTTGGAGTTCTTGGGAGTTTAAGTTTATCGAGCTAGACGATGCCTATTCTACCGGCTCATCTATAATGCCACAAAAGAAGAATCCGGATATAGCTGAACTTGTCCGTGGAAAGACGGGTAGGGCATACGGAAATCTTATTACGCTACTTACGTTACTAAAAGGACTGCCCCTTGCCTATAATAAGGATATGCAAGAAGACAAGGAAGCTATTTTTGATAGCGTAGAAACGGCTCTAAAGTGCCTAAACGTTTTTGCTCCTATGCTAAAAACCATGACCGTCTTAAAGGACAACATGGCGAAAGCGGGCGAAAAAGGCTTTATCAATGCAACCGATTGTGCCGATTATCTTGCTAAAAAGGGTATGCCTTTTAGGGAAGCATATAAAATAACCGGCCAACTTGTTGCTACTTGTATCCAAAAAGGTAAGACGCTAAGCGAACTTGAATTAGAAGAATATAAGGCGTTTAGTGATTTGTTTGAAGCAGACGTATATCAAGCAATCGACCTAGCCACGTGTTTGAATAAACGCACTTCGGAAGGTGGACCTTCTGCTGTTGCAGTACAAAAGCAACTGGAAATAGTGGCTAACTTTTTAAAGGATGCGTGCTTATGAAACATTTATTAAAATTAGGTGATTTATCCGGTGGGCAAATAATATCCATATTGAACCTTGCCGATAAGCTAAAAGACGAAAACAAAAAGGGCATTACGCACCACTATCTAAAGGGCAAAACGCTCGGTATGATATTTACCAAAGCATCAACAAGAACGAGAGTTTCTTTTGAAGTAGGTATGTATCAACTCGGCGGTAACGCTTTGTTCCTTTCCGGCAATGATTTGCAAATTGGTCGTGGTGAACCTATTGAAGATACCGCTAGAGTTCTTAGCCGTTTTCTTGATGGTATAATGATTAGAACCTTCAAACAAGAAGACGTAGAGAACCTTGCTAAATACGGCTCTATCCCGGTTATAAACGGACTTACCGATTACTGTCACCCTTGTCAAGTGCTTGCAGACCTTCAAACCATTAGAGAGTTCAAAGGCAAACTGGAAGGACTAAAGCTTGCTTTCATAGGCGATGGCAACAATATGGCAAACAGCCTTATAGTCGGTTGCATTAAAGTAGGTATGGAAGTAAGCATTGCTTGCCCCCAAGGATACACTCCGGATGCGGAAATAGTAAAGTGGGGTATGGAGCAAGGAAAACTTGTTATCACCGATTCTCCGGAAGTTGCAGTAAAAAATGCTGATGTCGTATATACTGATGTTTGGGCATCCATGGGACAAGAAAGCGAAGCCCAAACACGTAGAAAAGCGTTTGAAAAGTTCCAAGTAAACGATGAACTTATGGCTAAGGCAAACGTTGGTGCGATGGTATTGCATTGCTTGCCGGCACACCGTGGAGAAGAAATAACTGCGGACGTTTTGGAAGCACACGCAAACGAAATTTTCGAAGAAGCAGAAAACAGAATGCACGCTCAAAAGGCGGTTCTTGTAACGCTAATGTCAAAATAAAAATACAATAAATAAGGAGTAAAATATGGCAAAGAAAAAATTAAACGACCAAGCAATCATTAATGCGATTGCACTCATCGTACTTGGTATACTATTCTGTATTTTCCGTGCCGGCATGATGAACGTTCTACTAACTATCGTTGGTGTAGTACTAATTGGCTTAGGAATTTATGATATCGTAAAAAAGAACTATATTCCTGCAATCATAGAAATCATATTAGGTATTGCGGTAATAGTTTGTGGCTGGACCATTTTGGATATCGCACTTCTTGTTCTCGGAATCGGTCTTGTAGTATATTCCGTATACCAAATAATAATGATAGCTAAGAACTTCAAAAAGAAAGATTGGATAGCTTTAATTAAACCCATCATTACCTTGGTTATAGGCATATTCCTAATCGTTGCAAAGTGGGTACTTGTTGATTGGATTTTCATCGTAATCGGTGTTATACTAATCATCAACGGAGTATTCGCACTACTCGGAAAATAATAATTGTCCAACAAATAAAACGAATTAGCACTCGATTTCGGGTGCTTTTTTGTTTGTTTATGCTTAGTTAAGCATAATATTAGTGCTGTAAAACTTGAAAGACGCCATTTTGTATGCTATAATGTACGCTAGAAACGTGAGGTGAGTATGATAACTTTAATATTAATCATTTGTCTTATTCGAGCCCTAAAGTTCAAACCCGAAGAAAAGGAAGAAAGGGTGGTGGAACCCGTTGCTTTTGATAAAGAAAAGGCAGTCAACGACCTTTCTGAGATGGTAAAATGCAAGACCATTTCCAATCGTGATTTCTCTTTGGAAGATGACGCAGAATTTAAGAAATTCGAAGAAAAGCTTGCTACTATGTTCCCCATTGTGCATGCAAATTGTCCCAAGGAAAACATCGGTAGACGTGGTATCCAATTCTATTGGAAGGGTATTTCAAGCGAAAAAGCTACCGTTCTTATGTCTCACTTTGACGTTGTAGAAGTAGATGAAAGCGGATGGGAAAAAGCTCCTTTTGATGCCATCATAGAAGGCGAAACGTTATGGGGAAGGGGTACGCTTGATACCAAATCCACGCTCAACGGCTGCTTGCAAGCGGTAGAAACGTTAATAAAAGAAGGATTTACCCCCAAGAACGATATATATCTTTGTTTCTCGGGCGATGAAGAAATATCCGGACCTACTTGTCCTGCTATGGTAGATGAATTCGCACGCCGTGGTATAAACGTACAACTTGTTGTAGATGAAGGCGGTGCCGTTGTAGAAAACGTTTTCCCCGGAGTAAAAGAAAGAGTTGCCGTAATCGGTATTGCGGAAAAGGGTATGCTCAACCTTTCCTATACCGTAAAATCCAAGGGCGGACACGCATCTGCTCCCCCGGCAAACACGCCCATTGGCATCCTTTCCAAAGCATGTTGCAAGGTGGAAGCAAAGCCCTTTAAGGCAAACTTTACCGCACCTACCCTTGCTCTTTTTGATACCCTAGGTAGACGTTCAACCTTTGTTTATCGTCTAATATTTGCAAATCTTTGGCTCTTTAAGCCCGTTCTTTCTTTGATTGGAAAGATGGGGGGCGGAGAAATAAACGCACTCATGCGTACCACTTGTGCGTTCACGCAAATGAAGGGTTCTACCGGTCTTAACGTATTACCTGCCCAAGCAGAAATGTGCTCCAACTTCCGCATTATGTCGGGAGAAACCATAGAAAGCACCATTGAATACGTCAAAAAGGTAATAGACGACGATAGAGTAGAATTAAACGTAGTAAGCGGTAACGAGCCGTCTATTGTTTCAAGAACTGACTGCGAAGAGTTTGAGATAGTAAAAGAAGCAGTTAGCGAAGCCTTCCCGGATGCAGTAGTCACACCTTATCTAATGTTTGCTTGTTCCGACTCTCAAAACTATGGTAAGATTTCCGATAAAGTATATCGTTTTAGTGCACAATCTATGTCGGCTGAAGAAAGAAGGACTATACACGGACACAACGAAAGAATTTCCTTTAAGGGTATTTGGGAGTGTGTTGAGTTCTATTTGCGTCTAATAAAGAAATGCTAGAAGGTGAAAGATGTATCTATTAAAAATCAAAAGTTTATGTCTAAATAAAGACGAAAATATCAAAAAAGAATTCATAAGTGCATGTGTAGAACACGCAAAGGCTAGCAAACTTGATGAAGGCAATTTGTATTTTAACGCCGTTGTATATAAGCAAAAGAAGGCTGTAAAAGTTGTCTTTGAAGAACTTTGGGAGAGCAAGGAAGACTGCGAAAAGCACCTTGTTGCATCCAAGACTCGCCCCCATATTGATATCATAAACCAATATCGTGACTACAAAGAAACGCTCAAAGAATTCGAAATAAAGGAGTAAATATGCTAAATAGTAAACAACGTAGTTATCTTAAGGCTTTGGGTAGCAACTTGGACCCGATTTTCCAAGTAGGAAAGGGTGGCGTAACCGAAGTTATGGCAAGTGAAATCAATAAGGCACTTGAAGCCAGAGAACTTGTAAAAATAACCGTTCTTCGTAATTCCGATTACGATGCACGTTTAGCTCTACAAGAACTTGCAGAACTTACCGGTGCCGAACCCGTTTGTGCCATTGGTAGCAAATGTATTCTCTATAAGAGAAATCACAAAGAACCCAAAATAATTTTACCCAGATAGCCATGGAAGAAAAGAAAGAACCCACCACATCAACCCCCGTTAAGAAGACCCCCACCAAAGAAGAACTCGCAAAAAAGCGTGCCAAGGAAAGAGCTCTTGCCGAAGCAAAACGCAAATATTTCGAGTTTTATGATGATGTGAAGCATGATGGGGCC
>JAZNYA010000088.1:0-5868 GCA_045594145.1 Candidatus Stercoripulliclostridium sp.
ATATCGCTAAGAGATTTTAGGTTACGGTTGCCGGGGCCGGTTACGGGCTTGCCGTGCTTACCGTTATCGATTAGAGCATCAACTGCTTCTTGTAGCATACGCTTTTCGTTGCGGATAACTACGTCGGGAGCACCTTGCTCGAACATTCTCTTTAGGCGGTTGTTACGGTTAATAACTCTTCTATATAGGTCGTTAAGGTCACTGGTTGCAAATCTGCCACCGTCAAGTTGTACCATAGGACGAAGGTCCGGGGGGATGACGGGTAGAACGTCCAATACCATCCATTCGGGACTGTTGCCGGAAACTCTAAAAGCTTCTACGATATTAAGACGTTTTGCAGCCTTTGCTTGCTTATTGCCGGTGGACTTTGCAATGATGTCTTTTAGCTTTTCGCTTTCTGCATCAAGGTCGATTTCACGAAGAAGAATTTTGAGAGCTTCTGCACCCATACCTACTTTAAAGGCATCGGGTCCAAACTTTTCGAGAGCTTCACGATATTCGTCGTCTTTGATAACTTGATACTTGAAGAAATCACTGCTACCTGCATCTAGTACAACGTGTGCACCATAGTAGATAACTTGTTCTACTTGCTTGGGAGCCATATCAAGAATACTTGCGATACGGCTAGGAACACCACTAAAGTACCAAATGTGAGCAACGGGAGATGCAAGTTCAATGTGTCCCATTCTTTCACGACGTACCTTTGCTTTGGTAACTTCTACGCCACACTTATCGCAAATGGTGCCTTTGAATCTTACTCTCTTGTACTTACCACAGTGACATTCATAGTCCTTGGTAGGTCCAAAGATTTTTTCGCAGAACAAGCCGTCCTTTTCGGGCTTTTGGGTTCTATAGTTGATGGTTTCGGGCTTGGTAACTTCGCCACGAGACCATTCTCTTATCTTTTCAGGAGATGCAAGAGATATTTGCATTGCATCAAAACTATTAATTTCTAACATAGTCGTCTCCCCCTATTATTCTTCGTCCGGGAATTCACCTAGGAGCATATCTTCTGCTGCTTCGGTGAAGCTAGTGAAACCGTCGTTGTTGCCAATTAGGTCATCCAAGCTGAACTCGTCGTCATCATCGTCTTCGCCGATATCGTCGAATGCGGTGATTGCAGAGAGAAGGTCATCGTCTTCATCGTCTGCGTGTACGCCGGCAGTCATGCTATTGAACAATGC
Organism: Candidatus Stercoripulliclostridium sp.; assembly: GCA_045594145.1. Lineage (GTDB taxonomy): Bacteria > Bacillota > Clostridia > Christensenellales > DTU072 > Stercoripulliclostridium_A. The sequence continues at coordinate 1,185 of JAZNYA010000088.1, forward strand.
TTCGTAGCCGTCGGTTTCTTCTGCTCCGTCAACAAGAGCCTTGTCGTCACGAGCAACACTGGGTTCGTATGCAGGTTGATCGTCTTCAAACTCAGCAAGTTCAACTTCTGCGTTAGTGTCGGTAAGAAGTTTGACGTCCATACATAGTGATTGCATTTCCTTCTTAAGAACCTTGAATGCTTCGGGTAGTCCGGGAGCAGCCATGGTTGCATTGGGCTTAATGATGGAGTCAAATACCTTTTGTCTACCCATAACGTCGTCAGACTTGACGGTGAGCATTTCTTGAAGGATATTTGCAGCACCGTATGCTTCGAGTGCCCAAACTTCCATTTCGCCGAATCTTTGTCCGCCGAATTGGGCTTTACCGCCAAGGGGTTGTTGGGTAACGAGTGAGTACGGTCCAACGGAACGTGCGTGAATCTTATCGTCAACAAGGTGGATAAGCTTGAGCATATACATGTAACCAACGGTTACGGGGTTTTCGAACTTTTCACCCGTTCTACCATCGTAAACGTCTAGCTTGCCGTTTGCGGGTAGCTTGTTGTTAATGAACATTTCTTGGATGTCGCTTTCGGTTGCACCATCGAATACGGGGGTTGCAACTTTAAGACCAAGTAGTTTTGCTACTAGACCCAAGTGAACTTCTAGAACTTGTCCGATGTTCATACGGCTAGGAACGCCTAAGGGGTTAAGTACGATTTGGAGCGGAGTACCGTCTGCAAGGAAGGGCATATCTTCTTTGGGTAGAACACGGGAAATAACACCCTTGTTACCGTGACGTCCTGCCATCTTATCGCCTACGCCAATCTTTCTCTTTTGAGCGATGAATACTCTAATTCTTTGGTTAACTTGTGCGGGTAGTTCGTCCTTGTTTGCTCTGCTGAACTTTTGAACGTCAACAACAACACCTTCGCCACCATTGGGAACCTTTAGGGAAACGTCTCTTACTTCACGAGCCTTTTCGCCAAAGATTGCACGGAGTAGTCTTTCTTCGGGGGTAAGTTCGGTTTCGCCCTTAGGAGTTACCTTACCTACTAGATAGTCGCCTACTCTTACTTCTGCACCGATTCTTACGATACCGTCTTCATCAAGGTTCTTTAGAACTTCTTCACTTACGTTAGGTATATCACGAGTGATTTGTTCTGCACCAAGCTTAGTATCACGGCATTCGAGTTCGTGCTTTTCAATGTGGATGGTGGTGAATACGTCGTTCTTAACGAGTTCTTCGGAGATAAGGATAGCGTCTTCGTAGTTGTAGCCTTCCCATGTCATGAAGCCGATGAGAATGTTACGTCCAAGAGCAAGTTCGCCGTTTTCGGTGGAAGGACCATCTGCTAGCGTATCGCCTGCTTTTACGAAGTCACCCTTGCGTACTACGGGTTTTTGGTTGATACAGGTACCTTGGTTAGAACGAACGAATTTTTGTAGTTCATAACTTTGGATACCACTTTCGCCCATAACGTCGATGCGGTTTGCACTAACGTAAGTTACGGTACCTGCTTCTTTAGCAAGAACGCAAACACCGGAGTCACGAGCAACCCTATATTCCATGCCCGTTCCAACGATAGGAGCTTCGGGACGGAGTAGCGGAACAGCTTGACGTTGCATGTTCGAACCCATCAATGCACGGTTAGCGTCGTCGTTTTCTAGGAAGGGAATTAGGGAAGTTGCAATGGATACTAGTTGTTGCGGAGATACGTCCATATAATCAACTTTCTTACTGCTGAATTCTTTAATGGCATCTCTGTAACGGCAAGTAACACGTTCGTTTACGAACTTTCCTTCTTCGTCTAGGGGTTCGTTTGCTTGAGCTACTATGAATTTATCTTCTTCGTCTGCAGCAAGATATTCAACGATATCGGTTACCCTACCGGTTTCTTTGTCAACCTTGCGGTAAGGAGATTCGATGAAGCCGTAATCATTTACCTTTGCATAAGAAGAAAGGGAAGTGATAAGACCAATGTTTTGTCCTTCAGGAGTTTCGATAGGACACATTCTACCATAGTGCGAGTGGTGAACGTCACGAACTTCGAAGCCTGCTCTTTCTCTATTCAAACCACCAGGTCCTAGAGCAGAAAGCTTTCTCTTGTGAGTTAGTTCTGCAATGGGGTTGGGTTGGTCCATAAATTGAGAAAGTTGTGATGAACCGAAGAATTCTTTGATTGCACTGGATACGGGGCGGATATTGATGAGCGAACGGGGAGTTGCTTGTTCAAGGTCTGCCGCCATCATTCTTTCGTGAACACCCTTTTCAAGACGGCTCATACCGATGCGGAATTGATTTTGGAGTAGTTCACCTACGCTACGAACACGACGGTTGGAAAGGTGGTCGATATTATCAGGAATATGGAAACCGCAACGGAGTTCTTTGTTATAGAAACGCATATTTACGTTATAACTCATGGTTGCGATGATGTCGTCAATAGAAATATGTTCACAAACCAAAGCACTTACGTTTGCCTTGATGCTTGCCTTAAGAACTTCCATGTCGCCTGCACTAGCATCAAGTAGGGTCTTAAGGGTGGGATAATATACCTTTTCGGTAATGCCAAGTTCTGCGGGGTCGCAATCAACGTATCCCTTTAGGTCAACGGTGTTGTTACCAACAACCTTAACTGCGGGAAGATTGTCCATATCTTGGATGTTCTTTACCCATACGGAGTTAATACCTGCGTTTTGGATAGCATCTGCTTGCTCACGAGTAACGGTGTCACCTGCCATAGCGAAAACTTCGCCGTCTGCGGAAACAACGTCCTTTGCAAGAACTTGTCCTTCTATACGGTTAGCGATAGAAAGGTGTTTGTTGAATTTATACCTGCCAACTTTGGAAAGGTCGTAACGGCGGGTATCAAAGAAAAGGTTTTGAAGATGTGCGTCAATAGCGGTTTGAGTGGGAACTTCACCTTGACGAAGTTTTCTATAAATGTCAAGTTTAGCACTTTCTACGCTATCGATATCGCCGTCTTTCTTGAGAGTGTTGGCAATCATTTCGTCACTGCCGAAGATTTCCAAAATCTCTTCGTTGGTGCCATATCCGAGTGCACGAAGAAGAAGGGTTGCAGAAATTTTACGGGTACGGTCAACTTTGACGCTCAAAGTGTTGTGGGGGTCTTGGATATATTCTAGCCATGCACCACGAGACGGGATAACTTGGGTTTCATAATGGGTAAGACCACTCTTCTTGTCTTCAACAGCGGTGGTGTATACGCCAGGGCTACGAACCAATTGGGAAACAACGACACGTTCAGCACCATTGATAATGAAGGTACCGTTTTCGGTCATGCAAGGGATTTCGCCCATGAAGATTTCTTCATCGATGAAAGCTCCGGTTTCTTTCCATAGTAAACGAACCGTAACGTGAAGGGGACGGCTATAGTTAGCATCACGTCTTTTGGCTTCCTTAACCGAGTGCTTGCTCTCGCTCTTGAACCTATAGTCTAAGAAAGAAAGTTCAATCTTGTTGGAGTAGTCGGTCATCGGAGAGAAGTCGTCTAGAACTTCACGAATACCTTGGTTGATGAACGCTTCGTAAGAATTCTTTTGGACTTCAATAAGATAGGGAATGTCGATAATGTCTTTGATTTTGCTAAAAGACATTCTCTCAACGTTCCCACGCTTGATTTTGTGCATTCTTTGAGACATCTTATACGCTCCTTGTAAAAAATTTTAGGCTTTTGCCAGTTTTTTTCGCCATCTCTTGACAACTCTCTCGCACTTTAAAATTGAGTTATCGATTTTTGGCGTTTTTGCACTCAAAATACCGTATTTTTGCTATCGCCAATCAGCACTAGCGCATATAAATCCAGTATAATTATGCATTTTACGATTTTACACCCCCATCGGGAACGTTGTCAAGTGTTTTCTTATAAATAATTAAATTATTTTTAATAATATAAATATGCGTGTGCGTATGCGAACCCCACCCCTATCACCTTTTTTGGTTTCCCACTTGAATTCAATTTCCATCTGTGTTATAATCGCCCTATGAGAGTAGATAAATTTTTGAAACTATCAAGAATAATTAAAAGACGTACCGTCGCCAATGAAGCTTGCGATGCTTCCAGAGTGCTTGTAAACGGAAAAAGTGCAAAGCCATCAAAAGAAGTTAAGGTCGGTGACGTCATAGGCGTACGCTTTGGCGATAAAGAAGCCTATTTTAAAGTGCTTGTCATCCCTACCGGAAACGTGGGAAAATCCGAAGCAAGTACCTTGTATGAAATAGTAAATGAAGTTTGATTTAGTCGTAGTCGGTGCCGGCTTATCCAGTCGTGCAGGCGGTAATAAATTAAAATTTTCACTAGGAAACACCACCGTTTTAGAACGTTCTATCGGTGCCTTTTTAAGTATAAAAAATATAGAAAAAATCGTCGTTGTTTTAAGAAGCGACGACCTTGATTTCGGCAATGAAATAAAAGAAAACTTGCGTGATGACCGCATTATTTTCGCCATAGGTGGCTCATCGAGAGCCGAATCCGTGCTAAACGGACTACGCCTTTGCTCTTCCCCTGCCGTATTGGTTCACGACGGAGCTCGCCCGTTTGTCAGCGAAGTCGTTATAAACAGAGTTATGGACTCCGTTGAAACATATGGTTCCGGCGTCCCTGCCCTACCTATTTCCGATAGCGTTCGACAAGTAAAAAACAACGATATCATCGGTGAATTCGATAGAAGCGAACTCTATTCC
>JAZNYA010000089.1:0-11536 GCA_045594145.1 Candidatus Stercoripulliclostridium sp.
TGTTGAAGACGTTTTCACCATCACCGGTCGTGGTACCGTTGCTACTGGTAGAGTAGAACGAGGTGAAGTTAAAGTTGGTGACAAAGTTCAAATCGTTGGTATCCGCGAAACTCGTGAAACCACCGTTACTGGCGTTGAAATGTTCCGTAAGCTCCTTGACTTTGCTCAAGCAGGCGACAACATCGGTGCACTTCTCCGTGGTATCGATAGAAAAGATATCGAACGTGGTCAAGTTCTTGCTAAAGTTGGCTCCATCCAACCCCACACCCACTTCAAAGGTCAAGTTTACGTTCTAACCAAGGAAGAAGGTGGCCGTCATACTCCTTTCTTTAATGGATATCGTCCCCAATTCTACTTCAGAACTACTGACGTTACCGGTTCTATCGAACTTCCCAAGGGTGTAGAAATGGTTATGCCTGGTGATAACATCGATATGGAAATCACCCTTATCACCCCCATCGCTATCGAACAAGGTCTCCGCTTCGCTATCCGTGAAGGTGGCAGAACCGTTGGTTCAGGCGTTGTTGCAGAAATCATCGACTAATTGCTAACACAAAATAAATTAAAACGGTAGCTTTGCTACCGTTTTTTTTTACTTTTTGTTTTCGCATTAAAAGGCGTAAATGGGTATTGACATATATGATATAGGAGTATAGAATAGTAGTATAATATTTTGTGGAGCAGAATATGAGATTGAAAGTCACCATAGCCGTTCTTTTGCTTGCAATTACTACGGGCTTGCTTGGTGTAGGCTTGTATACTAATTTTATGCCAAAAGAAGCGGAAGAACCCGAAAAAATAGATTGTTCCTTTACTGTTATGTCATATAACGTTAGGACGCTTAATATGGGCATCGTAAAAGACCCCAATGATGATATTGAGTTTAGGACACCTTTAATGCTTGCTCAAATTGCAGACGCTAACCCGGATATAATCGGTGTGCAAGAATGGCTCTTTGCACATGAAGGAGCATTAAAGAAGGAACTCACCAAGACGTATGGTTTCATTGGTCAAAGTAGAGATGGCACGATGTTTGGTGAAATGAGTGCAATTTTCTATAGATTGGATAGATTCGAACTAATAGACTCCTATACGTATTGGATATCGGAAACGCCGGAAGTTTTGTCTTTAGGATGGGATGCTACTGTTTATAGAGTATGTACTGTTGCTATATTAAAAGACGTAAAAAATGGTCAAATCATAAGATTCGGTAACGTACACCTTGACCACATTGCACGTGATGCTAGAATTAACGGCACCAAACTTGTTATAGATAGGGCGGTTGAGAGCGAATATCCTGCAATACAAGTTGGCGATTTCAACTATGATATCAGCACTAGTATGTATAAATATTGCATAGAGAATATGGATGACACTAGGCTTCTTGCTCCCGGGGCGGTGACGACTTCTAGTTATAATGGCTGGAATAAGGAAAAAATAAATGATGGTGGCAACCCCATAGACCATATTTTTGTTTCCAAGGGCGACTTTAACGTATATAGTTACGACGTGTTTGATTATTTGGTAGACGGCTGGTTTGCTTCCGACCATTTCCCCGTAGTTGTTAAAGTTGAACTAAAATAAGCGTAATTTTAAAAGAAAAGAGACTTCCAAAGGAAGTCTCTTTTTATTTGTTTTAAGCTTAAAATTGTATCTTATAAACCTTAACGCCGTGTTTGTTGACGGTTGTGCTGAGCTTGTCGCTAACCTTAAGTTCTTCGCCACTCCAAAGGTCTGTTACAATGTATTCTTCGCTGAAACATAGACCATAGTCTTCTAGTGAACGGAGCGAGCAACTTGCTTTCTTGGGGCCACCATATTTGTTAAAGAAGCATAGGGCGAAACTGCCGTCGGCTAGGGGTTTGATGAGAGTATCTACACCGCCTTTTTTAATTCTTCTGCATTGTAATCCTAATGGGTCTTGGTTTATGGCAATAAGGTTCTTGTTTGTAACTATGCCAAGAACTTCCGGGGTGATAGAGCGTAGATCGTTACCAAGAATCAATGGGGAAGCCATCATGCACCACAATGAGAAGTGGGATACGTTTTCATCGTAGGTAAGATTGCCGTTTCCGACTTCTAGCATGTCCGGGTCGTTCCAATGACCGACACTTGCGTATTCGTGTAGCTTTACGTTATGGCGATACATATAACTAATCATCCAAGGCCAAACGGGACGAATATCGGGAGTAGTACGCCAAAGGTTTCCGGCGGTTGCTCCCCACTTATAAGGCTTATTCCAGCCCCATTCACAAATGGAGAAAACGATAGGTTTTTCTGGTGAATTGGTATCCTTAGCTACCTTTTTGGTGGCAAGACGTAATTGCTTGCCCATATTTTGATATTGTAGCATTGCACTATCTGCTCGGTTGCCGATAGGGTTGAATAGTCGTATTTTGTTTGCCCCGGCTTTAAGGGTAACGGGGGTTTGGAATCTAGCGGTGTTGTTGTAGTGTTTTTGGTCGGGGAAGGTTACGGTATAGACGTCGGAATCATTTACTTTTACCATAAGGAACTTTTTATATCTTCCTTTCTTTCTAATATCTATGGTAACTACGTATTCGCCGTCTTCTGCTACGAGGACGTTGTTAAACTCCATTGCACCGCCGTTGGCATCTAGGCCGGTTACTCGGTATCCGTTAGGTGTGATTTTATCTTTCCAAAGCTTTGCACTACCGGAAAGGACAGCATCTTTTGCGGAATAGAAAGTAGCATCTTTTTCCCCTTTTTTGGCAACGGATATGCCGTAAACCCAAGGAGCATAGGGTGGAATCTTTATGTGGTGGCAATAATCGTATTTGAAGTATTCTATACCCCATCTTGCGAAAGTAAGGGCATCTTCTCTTTCGTGGTATAAAGATGCGGGAAGGTCTTCGCAAGTTTCTGTGCCGTTAGAAGAATAGATGCCGACTTTTAATCCCAGGTCGTTAATCTTTTTAACAAGCGTAGGAATTCCGTGAGCAAACGTTGTAAGGTCTCCTTGGAGATTGCCGTTTTCGTCACGCAAACTGCTGTGCCAATTGTCGTCTAGGTTGACGTAGGTGTAACCGGCATCCTTTAATCCGCTTTCTGCCATTGCTTTAGCGGTGTCGTAAATCAGGTCTTCATCGATGTGGTTTTTAAAGGTGTTCCAGCTACTCCAGCCCATAGGGGGAGTTAGAGCTACGCCGTTTTCATATGCGGTCGGGTCATAAATTTCGGTAACGTTTTCACGTATACCTATAAGTCTTTTAAGGTAACAAATAGGGCAAGTTCCGTTTCTTTTCATTATATCTCCTTTAACGCTTTATAGGTTTGCCGTTATTATATTCGTTGATTAGATTTATATATTCCGAACGATTTATTGTTATGACGTACCCATGTCTAGGAGTGAAGGGTAGCGAATAATCGCCGGTCATATGCAAGGCTTCAAAAGAAGAGAAGTCCGTGCTTTCATATAGCACGTAGTTGACGCCCCACCATCCGCCCCAATGTAAGTCCGCCATTATAATCCATTTATTTTCATCAATGAGTTTATATGCGTTAGAGCCTTCACACATTATGTTACTTACTTCGATTGGGTTGGTATATTCTCCGGTTAGGCGAGTGGATGAAGCCATCATGATGCCTTGGTTAGCACTTGTTTTATAGAACAAACGATAGACGTCGCCGTCTTTTATAATGTCGCCGTCTATGATATCTTCTCCGCCAACTTCAAAGAATATTTCGGGGGCTGTTTCTATGGTTTTAAAGTCTTTTGTATAAAAAGAATAGATGCATTTGTAGCCTTCATCCGACGTGTTTCGAACCCTGGAAATAGGCTTATCGGAACTAAAATATACTAGGTATTCATCACGTTCTGCATCATATATTGCTTGCGGAGCCCAGGATGCCGTTGCACCTTCGAGTAGGGGGTATTCGCCCGCAAGGGTGAGTATGCTTTCATCTGTCCAATTGATAAGGTCGGTTGAACGCCAAGTGATGAGCGAGCGATTGCTTTTCCAGCCGTATCTTGCATGCATATCGGTAGCCAGCATGACGTAGTCGCCGTCTTCGGATTTGAATATAAACGGGTCCCTAACGCCACGAGTACCGGAAGATGAAATAAGAACCGGCTTATTATCGTTTATTGCGGTGAAGTCGTATCCATCCCTAGAGAGTGCATAGAATACCGCTTCTTCAACCGGACGAGTGCCGTCGGCAAGCAGTTCTTCGTTACCTTCAAAATAAACGAAAAGATATGCGAAAGGTGCGTTATCGTCTATTGCTGGAGAACAAATTCCAGCAACTAGAGTTGCCGAAAATACAGCCAAAATTAAAGCCAAGAACAATTTTTTCATAAGTGCTTTTTTACTCCTAGTTCATAGGAGTAAACTTCTCCACAAAAGACTATCTATATTTTAACATGATAGCAGAGAGTTTTCAATACCCATTTTAATTTTTTTGTTTAAAGCGGTTGAGTGAACTAAAGCTTGTGAAAGTGAATATAAATCAAGCTAGGTTTCAAATTGCCTATTGTAAAAATATTAAGAATAGGCAACCTAATATTTAATAAAAGATACCCAAACACAAGTTAAATAGTGGGGTAAAATTAAAACACAAAAATCGCATTTTTGTATCGACTTTTTTTATAATGTAGTGTATAATATTAAATATGGAAAATAGTGAGAAACTAAAAAAAGCCAAGAAGGAAAAATTCCCTTGGCCATATTATCTGCTTTTTATTACACTCAGCCATTTGGGCAGATTTTACTTTAATGGTAAAGCAATTCAATCCAAGGCGTTCAAGGAAGCAAAGAAGAAGGGACCACTTCTTGTTATGTGCAACCATGCGTCCGCTCTAGATTTCTTGTTTTTCGTACCGCCCTTCGGCTTAAAGAAAATGACGTTTGTCGTTGCCGAAAATATGCTGTACTCCACGCCTTTCCTTGCTAAAATCATAAAGAAGGCAAACGCTATAACCAAGAAGCAATATATTGCAGATTTAAGTTGCGTAAGAAAGATAAAGAAGAATATGGATGCCGGTGTTTCCGTTGCTCTTTGTCCGGAAGGTCAAGTTGCTTCTTCTGGTAAAATCGGAATTATACCTGCAGCTAATGGTAAGCTCATGAAATTCTTGGGCTGTCCGGTTGCAATTTGTCGCACGCATGGTTCGGGGTTAAGTCGCTCTAAGTGGGGCTATTCCGCACGTCGTGGTAAGGTTATAACGGAGTGTGATATCCTTTATACAGCAGAGCAAACTAAAGAACTTAGTGCGGAAGAACTTTATGCCGGTTTGCTGGAAGCTCTTGATTTTAACGAACATAAGTGGCAAATAGAAAACGGTATTAAGTTTGGCGGAAAGAACAGGGCGGAAGGACTGGAAAGGATACTTTATCGTTGTCCTAAGTGCCACGAAAAATACGTTATTGAAACTTGTGGCGATACGCTAAAATGTTCTGCATGTGGTAATGAAATAAAGTATACAAAAACAGGAGAACTTGTTCCGGTTGGTGAAAATTCCATCAGTCCTTCAAGAGTGGATTTATGGTATGATGAAGAACGTAAAGCCGTAGCGGAAGAAGTCAAGAAAGAAGAGTTCATCTTTACTCAACCGGTAGCATTGTTTATAGAGAAGCCCGAAGAATATAATTATAGATTCATAACGATGGGCGTAGCTACATTGGATAAAGAAAAAATCACGTTTAAGTCTAATTTGGATGAACGTCCTAAAAAGATAATAACCGAGTATGGCGTAGGCAAGTTTGACGTCAACTTCGATTTCAGTCAAGGTACGGAGCCGGTGGAAGATGAGTTCAAGGATTTGACCTTTAATATCCGCAACAATGAAAGCTGTGCTTTTAACCCCGGCAATTCCTTGGAGTTATACGACCTAAAACACTCGTATAGAATAATGTTTACGGAGCAAAAGGCGTCTACGGAGTTTGTTCTTGCCGTAGAAGAATTATATAAACAACGCAAAGGGATTTAAAGTCCCTTTTTTAAAAGGTGTAATATGACTAAAGATTGCATAGTATCAGGTAAAACAGCATTGGGCATAGAGTTTGGCTCTACAAGAATAAAGGCAACGCTCATAGACGATGCTTTTAACCCCATAGCAAGCGGAAGTTTTACTTGGGAAAACCAACTGGAAAACGGTATATGGACGTACTCTTTGGAACTTGTGAAGGAAGGCCTAAGGAGTGCTTACGCATCACTTAAGACGGAAGTTAAAGAGCGTTACGGCGTTACGTTAAAGAAAGTTGGTGCCATTGGTATTTCTGCTATGATGCACGGTTATCTTGCTTTTGATGAAAGCGGGGAGCAACTTGTTCCTTTCCGTACTTGGCGAAACACGATTACGGGAAAAGCCAGCAAGGAGCTTAGTGATATTTTCAAGTTCAACGTTCCGGAGCGTTGGAGTGTTGCTCACCTAGGTCAAGCAATATTAAACGGAGAAGAGCATCTTAGTAGGATTGCGAGTTTTACCACACTTGCCGGATACGTACATGCGTTGCTTACCGGTAAAAACGTACTAGGAATAGGTGATGCTAGTGGAATGTTCCCGATAGATAGCGTTACTCTTAATTATAATGAAGAAATGCTCGAGTTGTTTAACAATTGGGCGAAGGGTAATGGCTTTAATAAGGATATTAAGGACTTGCTTCCCCCGGTACTTGTTGCAGGCAAAACAGCCGGTACTTTGACGAAAGAAGGAGCTTTACTATTGGATAGTGAAGGCGACTTGGAAGAAGGCATAATATTTGCACCGCCGGAAGGGGATGCAGGAACGGGTATGGTTGCCACCAATTCCGTACTAGCACTTACCGGAAACGTCAGTGCCGGTACAAGTGTTTTCGCTATGGCAGTTTTAGATAAAGCACTAAGCGGATATTATCCGGAAATAGACGTTGTAACTACTCCCAGCGGTAAGGACGTTGCGATGGTACATTGTAACAATTGCTCAGGCGACGTAGATGCTTGGGTGTCACTCTTTAGGGAAGCCCTAGCAAGTTTTGGAGTGGAAGTTAACTTGAACAAAGCCTATGAGATTTTGCTTTCGAAGGCAGTGGAAGGCAAAGAAGATTGCTCGGGAATAGTTAGTCTAAATTATCTTTCCGGTGAAAGTATTACTTCGTTTTCAAATGGTGTCCCCATGATGGTAAGAGAAGAAGGCGTAAAGTTAACCCTTCCCGAAGTTATGCGTTCGCTATTGTATTCTGCGTTTGCAACGCTAAGGATGGGTATGGACGTGCTTTATGACGTAGAAGGCGTAAAACTAAAATCCATAGCCGGCCACGGTGGATATTTCAAAAACGCAAAAATTGGCGGTAAAATGGCAAGTTCGGCACTCAAAACACCAATTACCGTAACCCAAACAGCTGGAGAAGGCGGACCTTGGGGTATGGCTATACTCGCAAAATATGCTCTTGATGGAGCTAGTGAAACGCTGGAAGAATATCTACAAAACAAGGTTTTTGGTTCGGCAAAGGTAGAGCGTTACGACCCGAGTGAAAAAGACGTTAACGGCTTTAACGCATATTTAGAAAGATATAAGAAAATACTAAAAGCAGGCAAAGCATATCTAGGTTAAGCAAGAGATGACGTGGATGGATTGGCTATATAGTGCTATAATAATATTAGGTAGCGGATTGCTTGTTTTCATACTTGGAAGGGTGTTTCCTAGGAAATGGATAAATCCGGAAAGTTTTTATTTTAAAGCTTGGCGGTGGGAAAACGGCGGTAAAGTTTACGAAAAAATAGGAATAAAAAAATGGAAGACCAAATGGCCTGATTTTAGTAATATTATTACGAAAATCTTCCCTAAATTCATGCCCAAGAAGCGTCTTGATATGAATGCGGTACAAAAACTTCCCATCCTAATAAGAGAAAGCTGTGTTGCAGAATCTACGCATACAATATGTTTTATATTAGGCTTTGTTCCCGTTGCGATATGGCCGGGCTTAGCAAGTGGCGTGCTTAGCGTACTATGGGCACTAACCCATATTCCGCCCATCATCATACAAAGGTACAACAGGCCACGGTTTAAAGAGACGTTCAAAAAAGTTAGCAAGTAATTTAAAAGCCCTTACCATAATGGTAGGGGTTTTCGATTTAGTTGATATAATAGCCATTCCGACTATCTCTGACGTTCCCGTAGCTCGACCTACGACCGTATATGCAAGGTCTTGGTCGTTTAGAGTTATAATTAGCGGTCCCGCTTCGGTAACACTTACATTGTTGCAAATTCTTAAAAATTGGCATTTTAGAGAAGTGGCTTTTGGCAAGAAAATTGGCAATAAAAAAGCCATTTTCTAACGAAAACGGCTAAAAATTGGTGGAGTGCCGACAAACATAATCGAACACTTGTAAAATTTTAGCTTACATTTTAAGCAAATGCTAAAAAGAACAAATAAAGTGATATTGCAAAAAAGATTATGCCGGTTGCGATTTTTATTATTTTACTAACTTTTGCGAACCTAGTTGAATGTATAACTTCGTTTACAAAACCCAACGAAGTACCGGCTATTACAACCAAAACGCTATGTCCAATAGAATAAAGTAAAAGCATTATAACACCCATTACTATTGTTTGACTGCTAGAAACGATTGCGGTAATTGCGATTAGCATAGGAGTGGAGCAAGGAGAAGCAAATACCGCACCAAGAATACCCATTATAAACCCACCAAGAATCCCCTTATACTTTACTGCACCATAACGCTGTTTTCGTGGAAATATTTGAATTACTTCCCACGTCTGTAATGCCATTAAAACCATCAAAACGCCAAGAATGATATACCAATATTTTTGAATACCGAAGAATAGTCTTCCAACAAAGGCGACTATAATTCCCATTACAACGAAAACAATAGTTTGACCGACACAAAAAGCAATTGTATATAATAGAGCTTTTTTCTTATCTTTTGTATATCCTCCAACATATCCAATAATTAGCGGAACACTTGTAAGAGAGCATGGGGTAAAAGAACTTAAAAATCCCGCAAGCAAAGATACTAAGAGACCAATCCAAACATTTTGGAACAATACTTCGCTTAATGCTTGTAACCATTCGTTTATCATTCTATCCACCCTAAATCTCTAAAAATTTCCTCTAATTGCTCCTCAGTTCTAAAGCCTACTATTCTTTTTACTTCCACCCCATCTTCAATAAAAATTAATGTTGGAATATATTGTATCCTATATTTATTTGCAAGCTCTTGCCCCATATCGCTACGATTAACATCATAAAATATAATATCAATATGCTCATATTGTTCACGCAAAGAAGCTAAGACGGGTTGTAAATTATCACATGGAATACATCCTTTACCGCCTAAGTCCAAAAGCACATATTCTCTTTGTGATGTTTCAGTTTGTGTGTTATTTTGATTATTTTCTAGTTCGTTTACTTCGGTAGAATCTGCAAGCTCGTGGTCTTTTGAAGAGAATACAACGGTTAAGGTTATAGTTAATACTATTGCAATGACAACAAACGCAATTATTGTTATTTTGATTTTAGTATTTATCATGTTTATTTTTCCTTGTTAATAAATTGTTCTATTTCTTTAATTTTTAACATTCTGCCCACACTCACCACTTTATTATTAATAACAAGAGCGGGTGTAGTAATGACTCCATATTTCATAATTTCATTTACGTTGGAAACGTTTGTAGGTGTGTCAACACCACAATTTTTTGCAGCAATCACAGCGTTTTCATGATTTTGTTTAGACTTCTTGCAACAATAGCCAAGAGTAATGATTTTCATAATATATATCTCCTTAAGTATTATTTAATGAATAAGAAATTTAAGGCATTAAAAGTAAAGCCTATAATAATAATTCCTACCACAACAATTGTGATAAATCCCAGAAGCAGTTTGGGTTTAACCGCTTTGGAAAGCATAATCATTGATGGTAAAGAAAGTGCAGTAACACTCATCATAAATGAAAGAATCGTACCCACGCCTACACCTTTTGTAAACAACGCTTCGGCAACTGGAATTGTACCGAAAATATCGGCATACATTGGTGTTCCTAAAAATGTTGCAATAGGTACTGCATACCACTTATCGTGACCTAAAATGGCTTGTATCCATTCTGCTGGAATAAAATTGTGTATAGTAGCACCAATGCCTACACCAACTAGAATATATATCCATACCTTTTTTAGTGTTGTCCACGTTTGTTCCTTTGAATAAATCAATCTATCCTTTTGAGAAAGTTCGATTATATCAATATCAGCTACACTACCTTCCATAACAAAACTTTGTACGTGGTTTCCTAAGCCACTTTTTTCGATGATTGTTCCACCGACTATGGCTAACAATAGCCCCACAATAACGTATGCAATCGCAATGGGGAAACCGAATACGCTCGCAAGCAGAATAAAAGCTCCTAAATCCACAAGTGGACTTGAAATCAAAAAGCTAAAAGTAACGCCACTTGAAATTCCTGCACGAGTAAAACCCATAAAAATAGGAATAGAAGAGCAAGAACAAAATGGTGTAACTGTGCCAAGTAGTGCACCTACTGCATTAGCTCCAATGCCTTTGAATTTGCCAAGTATCTTCTTGGTTCTTTCCGGCGGGAAGTAACTTTGAATATACGATATAATAAAAATAAGCAAACATAGTAATACAATTATTTTTATCGTATCATAAACAAAAAATTGAATTGCTTGCCCCCAAAGCCCAGACATAAAGGTTTCACCAAACATAGAAGTAAACGCCATGCCGACTAAAGCATTCAACCATTTCATACCTAGTAATTGCTCTGTTATAAATTTGCCTACAACTTTTAATCCGTTTAATCCATCCACGAGCAAGGCAATCCCAATTGTAAGCACTACAACGACAATTAGACCAATAAGCCACCATAACCATTTGCGGTTTTTAATTTCCATAATATTGCTCCTAATATTTATATTTATCTATATAGATATACATCTATGTGATGAGTAAAAAATATATGCGAATTTAACGCACATATTCTTTTATATTTCTTCGTTCACCTTTTCAGTTCTACATTTTGTATCACCTAGAAAATCAAGCATTTCATTAAGTTTACAGCATGCAATTGAATAATGTGTCCATTTCCAATCTTTTTCTGCAACTACTAAGCCACAATCACACAAGATTTTCATATGATGGGATAGGGTTGGTTGTGTAATATTAAGTTTTTCCAATATTTTACATCCACAAAGTTTCCCACCACGCAACATATCAAATATTTGCATGCGAGTATCATCTGCCAATGCCTTAAGAATTTTCGTACACTCTTTTTTATCCATGATATGAACCTCATATAGATTGTTGTCAATGTTATTATACTCATCGAATAGGCTAATGTCAATAGAAAATAAACATTTTTGGATTTTTGTCACCCAAACGTGTGCTTGTCTTGGTAGAGTCGGTGGGCGATAACGGACCGCGAAAGAATATCTCATACATAGAATTAGATAGAAATCGTCCACCACTGCTATAAACAAAAAAGTCGAACACACAATGTGTTCGACTATGTTTTGCAGTGGTGGAGACAAGGGGAGTCGAACCCCTGACCTCTTGAATGCCATTCA
>JAZNYA010000090.1:0-4045 GCA_045594145.1 Candidatus Stercoripulliclostridium sp.
GATATGGAATTAATAGACGTCAAGTTTGGAGCAAACGTTAGGTACGTAGGGGCAAAAGCATTCAAGGGCTGTAAATTACTTATACGAGTTCAACTTAACGATAGTTTAGAGTGCATTAAGGCTGCGGCATTCGAACAATGCAGATCATTAATTAAAATGGAAATTCCGGACAGTGTAACCGAACTTGGACCTAACGTTTTTGAAGCATGCTCTAGGTTAGAAACGTTGAAAATTGGTTCGGGCGTAAAAACAATAGGGGCAAAAACTGCGTATAAAACCAATCTTACCAATCTTGTCATAGGAAACTCTGTGGAAGAGATAGGTGAGTTGGCGTTTACGAATATGAAACAATCTGCTCTAACAATACCCGATAGCGTAAAGAAAATAGGGGACAATGCATTTTATTCTTCGGAATTTGAAAGCGTTGTGTTTGGAGAAAGCGTGCAAAAAATAGGAAACAACGCCTTTTCTATGTGTACCAATTTGAAGAAAGTTGTATTTCCTAACGGATTGCGTGAAATAGGCGATCAGGCTTTTTTTATGTGTCATGAATTGACCACTATAAACCTTCCGGAAGGGTCCAACGATATTGGGAACACGGCACTTCCCAAGAGTGTTAGCAGTATCGGGAAAGAAGCATTTTTGAATTGCTCTTTGTCTAATGAAGTTGTAATAGAAGAAGCCGTACAACTTGGCGAAGGTGTATTCAAGAGCAATAGTATAAGAAGAGTAGTATTCAACGGCTCAAGAACGTCAATACCGAACGAACTATTCCAGGGCAACAAGATAGAAGAAATAGTATTCCCAACCGGAATAACAACTGTAGGCGAAAGCGCATTCCAATCTTGCAATCTAAATACTCTTGTTTTGCCCGATAGCGTGAAAACGATAAAGAGATACGCATTTTCTAATAACGAGGAACTATCTAAACTGGTAATAGGTAAAAACGTTGCGGAAATAGAAGCCTATTCGTTTAGTGGTTGTGCAAAACTTTACGCCATACAAAATAAATCTACGCTCAATTTAGTTAAGGGATCTAGTGATTTTGGCGAAGTTGCTAGGAAGGCTATAACTATTCGCGCGGATGAAAGCGTTGGTGATATCATAAATGACAATGGATATGAATATTACATATATGATGGCAAAAAAGTGCTACTTGCATATACCGGTAGCAAATACGCATTTGACGGAATTCCTAGTGACGTTACGGAAATATACGACAATTTTACGAGTAGTAGTACTAGTACGGTGAATTTGTGGGGAGATGAGTTAATCATACCCGATAACGTAGTTAAAATAGGAAATAGGGCGTTTTCGAACGTGTCGGCAAAAAGACTATATTTAGGCACGGGATTAAAAGAAATCGGCGAAGACGCATTTTTAAAGATGAGCTTGAGAGAAATATACAACGCATCTACTTTGGAGATAACGGTAGGTAGCGACGCTTATGATGGTCTTGCAAAAAACGTATATGCCGTATATGATAGTTGGGACGCGGAAAGCAAAATCAAAGAGCAAGGAGATTTTTTAGTATTTGTTGATGGAGAAAGGGCTGTTGCGGTAGAGTATACCGGCAAGGGTGGAGCCGTAGTAATAGAAGAAGGTATTACGGAAATCAACGCTAAATTTAATTCTGATGAATACGTAGTAACGAGCATAACTCTACCAAGCACTTGCAAAAAACTGGTCACTCTCGGTTCTCCCAAGTATTTAGAAAACGTTTATTTGAATAATGGGTTGGAAGAAATAGGGACTTCGGCTTTCCGCGAATGTATTTCACTCAAGAGCATAACTATTCCTGCAAGCGTAAAGAAAATAGGGACTTTGGCTTTCTACGAATGTATTTCACTCAAGAGCATAACTATTCCTGCAAGCGTAAAGAAAATAGGGTACTTCGTATTTTCTAACTGCTTGAGCCTAGAAAGTATAATCGTAGAATCGGAAAATCAAAACTACTACTCTGATGGAGTTGCGTTGTATACGAAAGACGGTACTACGCTTATGTCATACGCCGTAGCAAGCGAGAATACTACTTTCGTAATAAATTCAAACGTTACCGCTATTGCGAGAGCGATTTTTGAAGAGGCAACCAATCTAGTAAGCATAACGTTTGAAGATACTACGACTTGGTACAAGGCAGACGAGCTAAGCGATTGGGAAAACAGGACTAACGGCAAGAAAACGACCGTTACCGACCAAGAAGAAATGATGGCGTTTTTCCTTAACAAAGACGGTTCGTTTAAGCCTTGGCTGTATAAAAAATAATTCTAAACTAAATTACAATATCGGTATGGATAAAAAAGTACTCAAAGAAATTTTTGCTTTGATTCGGAAGGATAGGAAGAAAGGCGTGGAGCGGTTATATATTACTTATTATGACCAACTCTACGCTATTGCCGTATCTATTATCAAAGATTGCCATAAGGGGCAAGATATTGTCCAAAATTTCATATTGAAATTGCTGGGAATGGATGAAAAGTTACTTCCTACGAGTAATGAGCTATCTTGGATTTACGTCGTTATTAAAAACGACGCTTTACTTTTAATTAGAGAAAACAAAAAGTACAATTATAATGAAGAACTCTTAGCAACTTTTGAGCCTGTTGAGATAGAAAATCGCTACGATTTGGAAAAGTTCAACAAAATGGTAGCAGGCTTGGATGAAAATAGAAAACAAATTGTATCCCTAAAAGTCTTGGGCGATTATACCTTCCAAGAAATAGCGACTATGTTGGGGATGCCTGTAAGAAAGGTGCGTTACCAATACAATACCGGAATAGGTAAAATAAAGACTTCACTAAAAGCTTTGAGTGCAGTAACTATTGTTTTATTTGTAATGGCAATAATAGATACTTTACTTACTATTTTTGAAGTAAATTTGACTTTGGAAGCTGGAGCGTCGGCAAGTATGTTGATGAGTATATATACGCTTTTCTTTGGCATAGAAGACACATTCCATACGCCAATGTTAGTATATTATTTCTCCATAACAGTTCTTATGTTTATAATACTAGCGTTTATTTACTACAATGCATATGAAGTAGTATCTTGCAAGAAGAAAAAGAAAAAATTATGAGAAAGATTATAAAATGAAAGCGCGAAAGATAATCAAGTTAATCATTGCTATATTATTGGGATTGGCCGTTTTGCTAGGTGCATTTTGGGGTATATTAACCATGGATGAAGCTATAAAGTCAATCGTTGATAGAGATGTCTTATTCTGTGATAGCAAAACGCTAGTAACAGAGATGAAAGGGCGTGGGTATTACGTAGACCCTAATTTATTCATTGAAGGAACGGAAAAGACAAGTAGTTATGTAATGAAAACTCTCTATTATAAATTACTTAAACCGACAATAAGTAGTACTTTTGTGCTAGGGTATCATGCTTTTGAGTATGATTATGAAAATTATGAGAATATTTATATTCCAGGTTGTTCTAGCAAAGGAATATTGGGTATTAACATAGAAGTGGAAAATAATTACGTTAGAACGTTCTATGAACAATTAGCACACAAAAAACAAATAGAGCGTGATTATGGGCAACATATGATTAGGCATGACGTAGTGGAAGAAGAAATCGTAGGCGCTCCTACTTTGCTAATCTTTGCAGTGAGTAAATACTATGATTTCTACGAAGGATTTAGCGTTAGAGCAGAAAGTAAGGTCGCTAAAGACGTTTTAATTACTACGCATGTTATTTGGAAAATAGATTTAGATACCTATGATTATGAATTTATGACCCAACAAGCAAGAGATTTTGTGGAATTTGTTATACGCAACGTAGAACCACCTGTTTATTAAGATAATAAGAGTTACGAAAGCACTCCAAAACGGAGTGCTTTTGTTTTAACGTGGGAAATAAATAAAATTAACTATTTACTTATTATATCTTTAATGATATAATATTTTCGTATGAGACTCAAAACTTTTAAATTCGGTATTCATCCGAGAGATATGAAGGAACTTTCGCACGACGCTAAGTTCGAAGATATGCCGACCGGGCAAAAGGTATATATTCCGCTTGCTCAACACATCGGTACGCC
>JAZNYA010000091.1:0-6644 GCA_045594145.1 Candidatus Stercoripulliclostridium sp.
CAATACAAAAAAAGAGCACGCTCGGTGCCCTTTTATCGTTTCATTTTCTACTATTTTTTGTCCTTAAACAAAATGTCCTTTAAGAATTGTCCGGTCTTGCTTTCTTCTATCATGGCTACTTCTTCGGGAGTTCCGCATGCAACTATTTGTCCACCTTCGTCTCCGCCGTTAGGCCCTAAATCTATAACGTGGTCGGCTACCTTAATGACGTCCATGTTATGCTCTATAACGATGATGGTGTTTCCATTATCGGCAAGCCTATCGAGAATAGAAATAAGCTTTTCTACGTCATACATATGAAGACCTGTGGTCGGCTCATCCAAAATATAAATGGTCTTACCCGTGTTACGCTTGGAAAGTTCCGTTGCAAGCTTTACTCTTTGTGCTTCACCGCCACTAAGCGTCGTGGACGGTTGGCCGAGTTTAATGTAGCCTAGACCGACGTCTTGCAAGCACTTGAGCTTGGGATATATGCTCGGAATATTTTTGAAGAACTCGCAAGCGGTATCAACAGTCATATCCAATACGTCGAAAATGGATTTGCCTTTATATTTTACTTCCAGCGTTTCTTGAGTGTAGCGTTTGCCGTTACATACTTCACAAGGAACGTAGACGTCGGGAAGGAAGTGCATCTCTATCTTCAATATGCCGTCGCCCTTACAGCTTTCACATCTACCGCCGGAAACGTTAAAGGAAAATCTTGATGAATTATACCCCCTTGCTTTAGCATCCGGAGTTTGAGCAAACAAATTTCTTATGGGCGTAAATACGTCCGTATAGGTTGCAGGATTGGAGCGTGGGGTACGACCGATGGGAGATTGGTCTATTTGGATTACCTTATCGAAATTTTCTATACCGATTATTTCGTCATAGTTTCTGCTTTCATATTGTTCGGCACCGTTTAAAGCATTGGCAAGACGTGGATAAAGTATGCCGTTAACAAGGCTACTCTTACCGCTTCCGGACACTCCCGTTACTGCGGTAATCTTACCTGCCGGGAAGGAAACGTTAACGTTTTTAAGGTTATTTTGTCTTGCTCCTTTTACTACCAAAAATCCGCCGGTACCACTTCTTCTTTGGGACGGAATTTTTATTTCTCTTCTTCCTGCAAGATAGTCGCCGGTAATAGACTCCGGACAAGCAATTATGTCGGAAACTGTACCTTCAGCTACCAATTTACCACCATTTTCACCCGCACGTGGTCCAATATCTACTATGTGGTCGGCACATCTTATTGTGTCTTCATCGTGTTCTACGACGATTAGAGTGTTGCCCAAATTTTTAAGGTTTACAAGTGCGTTAAGGAGTTTTCTGTTGTCGCTTTGGTGAAGTCCTATGCTGGGTTCATCCAGTATATAAAGCACGCCCATAAGCCCGGAGCCAATTTGAGTAGCAAGCCTAATTCTTTGCGACTCGCCACCACTTAGCGTTGCAGCTCCACGAGAAAGGGTTAGGTACCCAAGACCTACGTTCTTAAGGAAGTTAAGCCTTGCCTTAATCTCTTTCAAAATGGGTGCCGCAATAATGGCATCTCTTTCGCCAAGCTTCAATTCATCAAAGAACTTTACGAGTTTGACTATACTCAAGTCACTCAATTCCGCAATGTTAAGTCCACCTACGGTAACGCCCAGTACTTCCTTTCTTAGTCTTTTGCCGTTACAAAGCTTACAAGGCGAAAAACTCATAAATCTATCCAAATCCTTTTTAACCCCTTCCGACTGGGTTTCACGATAACGCCTATTAAGGTTGTTTATGATGCCTTCGAACGGTGCGTTGTATACGGTATTGAATTTTTGAGTTTGCCACTCCATTTCTATGGTGTCGTCACCGGTTCCATAAAAAATGATATTCTTCACCTTTTCCGGCAAATCCTTGAAGGGCACATCCATGCTAAAGCCGTATTTCTTGGATAACGCTTCAACTTGTCTTGTCATCATCTTTCCCATATCCATAATAGACCAACCGGAAACTCTAATCGCTCCTTGGCGAAGTGAAAGCGTATCGTCTCTAACAACCAGAGTGGGGTCAACTTCATGCTTCATGCCAAGTCCAAAGCACTCGGGGCAAGCACCAAACGGCGAGTTAAAGGAAAACATCCTGGGAGTAAGTTCCGGCATTGTGATATCGCAATCGGGACAAGCGTACTTGGTGGAATACAAAGTCTCTACGCCGTCTATATCTATAAGCACCATGCCGTCGCCCACTTTTATTGCTTGCTCAACGGAATCGGTAAGCCTACGGAGCATATCGTCCTTTACGACCAAGCGGTCTACGATGATAGAAATGTTGTGCTTAATTTGCTTATCAAGTTTGATGTCTTCTTCAAGAAGTCTTACTTCACCATCGATTTTTGCACGAACGAAACCTTGCTTTCTGTAACCTTCCAATTGCTTTTGATATTCGCCCTTTCTGCCACGAACGACGGGAGCCATTACGATGACTTTACTTCCCTTTGCGGCTTCCATAATTTTAGCATTAATTTGGTCTACGGAAACACTCTTTATTTCCTTCCCGCATTTAGGACAATGCGGAATACCCGTCCTTGCGTACAAAAGACGGAGATAGTCGTGTATTTCCGTTACCGTACCAACGGTTGAACGGGGATTTTTGGACGTCGTTTTTTGGTCGATTGATATAGCGGGAGAAAGACCATCTATGCTTTCTACGTTCGGCTTCTCCATTTGTCCTAGGAACATCCTTGCGTAGCTGGAAAGACTTTCCATATAACGTCTTTGACCTTCTGCAAAAATGGTATCGAAGGCAAGACTACTCTTACCGCTACCGGAAAGACCCGTAAAAACTACGAGCTTATCACGGGGTATGGTTACGTTTAAGTTTTTAAGGTTATTCTCTTTGGCACCCTTGATGATGATGTCGCTACTTGCCATATTAAAATCCCCTTTGTTTTTTAAGTTCTGCTATTCTGTCACGGAGCAATATAGCCGTTTCGAAGTCGTATTTTGCACTTGCTTGTTTCATTAGACCCTTTAGTCTTTCTATTTCTGCACTTACGTCCTTCTTTGAAAGTTTTCTTCCGCTTTCTTCCACTTTCTTCTTGCTGATTTGGATTGCGTTGTTTATCGGTTTTACTATAGTTTGGGGTACTATACCATGAGTTTCGTTATACTCAATCTGCTTTTTACGACGGCGTTCAGTTTCTTCTATACAGTCACGCATACTGCCCGTTATAGTATCTGCGTACATTATTACCCTTGCGTCTTTATTACGTGCGGCACGCCCTACGGTTTGTATTAGCGACGTTCTGGAACGCAAGAATCCTTCCTTGTCCGCATCCAAGATTGCAACGAGCAAAACTTCCGGAATATCCAATCCTTCTCTAAGAAGGTTTATGCCTACTATAACGTCTATTTCGCCCTTTCTAAGTCTTGTTATAATCTCTATTCTCTCCAGAGTATCTATGTCCGAGTGCATATACTCTACCTTTAGACCGTGCTCTAATAGGTAATTGGTAAGACTTTCCGCCATCTTTTTGGTAAGCGTGGTAATAAGTGCCCTACCACCGAGTGCGATTGCATCGTTAATTTCGCCTATTAGGTCGTCGATTTGACCATCCGTTTTCCTTACCGTAATCGGCGGGTCAACAAGCCCCGTAGGTCTTAATAGTTGTTCTGCCACTTGGGTAGATATGCCGAGCTCGTAATCTTGTGGCGTAGCACTTACGCAGACCATTTGCTTTACTTTGGAAAGGAATTCATCAAAGTTCAACGGACGATTATCAAACGCTGCGGGAAGGCGGAAGCCATAATCTACAAGATTGGTTTTTCTCATCTTGTCGCCGTTATACATGCCCCTAACTTGCGGTAAGGTTATGTGGCTTTCATCAATGAACAACACAAAATCGTCGCCAAAATAATCCATGAGAGTAAAGGGAGCTTCCCCAACGTTTCTGCCGTCAAAATATCTGGAGTAGTTTTCTATGCCGGAGCAATAGCCCATTTCCCTAATCATTTCCAGGTCGTAGTTTACTCTCTCTCTTATGCGTTGGGCTTCTATGAGCTTACCGCTTGCGGTAAATTCTTCCACCCTAACTTCCATGTCTTTTCTAATCTTTTCGAGTATTTCCGTTACGTCTTCACCGGCACCCAAAATATAGTGCGTTGCAGGGAATATGCCGGCATAGGTAACTTGGGCAATGCTCTTTCCACTAACGGGGTCGAATTCTACTATGCGGTCTATTTCATCTCCAAAAAACTCCACACGCAAAGCAGTCTCGGAAACGTTTGATGGGAATATTTCCAAAACGTCGCCTTTTGCTCTAAAGGTGGAACGTTGGAAGTCCATTTCCGCACGCTTATACTGGAGCCCAACGAGCTTATCTATAACTTCATCACGCTCTATAACTTGACCTTCACGCAATGAAACCATATTTCTAAAAAAGGTTTCCGGGGCTCCCAAACCATATATACAGGATACCGAAGCAACGACTATTACGTCACTACGTTCGCCAAGGGAAGCGGTGGCGGAAAGGCGAAGTTTATCTATTTCATCGTTGGTTTGTATTTCCTTTTCGATGTAAGTATCGCTTCTTGGAATATATGCTTCGGGTTGGTAGTAATCGTAGTAAGATACAAAATATTCCACACGGTTATGGGGAAAAAGCTCCTTAAATTCGTTGCAGAGCTGTGCGGCCAGAGTCTTGTTATGTGCCATTACAAGAGCAGGTTTTCCCACCTTTTGTATGACGTTAGCCATGGTAAAAGTTTTACCGCTTCCGGTAACGCCGAGTAGCACTTGTGCTCTATCCCCCCTAATTAAGCCTTCGCTAAGCTTATCTATCGCTTGTTGTTGGTCTTCGGAAGGAGTATATTTTGAGACCAACTCAAAGGCTCTTTTTTCAATTTCCATCAAAAATATTGCCTACTTTTTGTATTTCTCACTAATAAATTATTATACTATAGTCCTACTCATTAAGTCAATATTCAAACAAACGTTCTAAAAAATTAGTTTTAAAATTTATATTTTTAATTCGTATATGCATTTTACTTGTCGAACACCCCTATTTAATGATATAATCATTAAAATGCTGTGCGTTAAAACGCAAAATTATAGAAGGAGTAGCTTATGTACCTTATTGATAGATACCTAGAAAAAGTAGATTTCAAAGATTACAAAGATTTTTCTTGCAACCTAAAATACAAGCCCGTTAACGCTTTCAATTTTGGTTACGACGTCGTCGATGAGTACGCTCGCCTTACTCCTAATAAACGTGCTCTCGTTTGGTGCAACAACCTAGGCGAAGAACACTCCTTCACTTTCAGCGATATTTCTCGCCTTTCCAACAAAGTTGCAAACGTGCTTCTTGCCCACGGCATTAAGAAAGGTGACTTCGTAATGACTATGCTAAACCGCCGTTACGAATATTATCTAGTTAACGTTGCTTGCTGTAAAATCGGTGCCATTTTAATTCCCGCAACCTATCTTTTGACGGTAAAAGACATCGCTTACCGCATCAATAATGCAGGCGTTAAAGCCCTATTCTGCATCAATGAAAAGGAAGTTATAAACTACGTTGACGAAGCTCGTCCCAAGTGCGAAACGCTAAAATGTGCCTTTACAATCGGCAAGGCAGACGGCTACCTAGACCTTCATGAAGAAATGGAAAAGGTAAGTGACGTTCTTGCACTCACCGATGAAGAAAAGCCCGCTTTAAACGACACTATGCTCGTATATTTCACTTCCGGCACTACCGGATATCCCAAGATGGTTGCTCATAACTTCAAGTATCCTTTGGGACACATTATGACGGCATATTATTGGCACGCAGTAGTTGACGACGGCTTACATTTCACCATGGCGGAAACAGGTTGGGCAAAGTTCAGCTGGGGTAAGCTTTATGGTCAATGGCTAGCCGGCAGTGCCGTTTTCTGCTATGATTACTATGGCAAATTCACACCCACCGACGTGCTTCCTTTGATAGCAAAATACAAGATTACCACCTTCTGTGCACCACCTACTATCTATCGTTTCCTAATTAGAGAAAACCTAGATAACTACGACTTTAGTTCGCTCGTAAGTTGCACTACGGCCGGTGAAGCACTCAATCCCGAAGTTTTCCGTCTTTTTAAAGAGCATACCGGCATAGAAATCAGAGAAGGTTTCGGTCAAACGGAAAGTGCCGTTATAGCTGCAAACTTCCGCTTTGATAATGGTAATCCCGGCTCTTGCGGTAAGGCAACCCCTATTTACGACCTTTGCCTAATGGATGACGGCGACAATGTACTCGAAGGCTCCAACGTAGAAGGTGAAATGGTAATAAAGCTTCGTGACGACCAATTTGGTCTTCTTGCAGGCTACTATAACGACCCCGAACGCACCGAAGCAGCCTTTGGTACCGGCTACTACCATACCGGCGACCTTGCAATGCGTGATGCAACCGGCACTTATTGGTTTGTTGGACGTAAGGACGACATAATTAAGTCCAGCGGATACAGAATCGGACCCTTCGAAGTTGAAAGTGCTCTCATGGAACACCCTGCCGTACTTGAGTGTGCAATAACCGGTGCTCCCGACCCCATCCGTGGCCAAGTTGTTAAGGCAACCATAATTCTCAACAAGGGCTATACTCCAAGCGACGAACTAACCAAGGATATCCAAAACCACGTTAAGCACGCAACCGCTCCTTA
>JAZNYA010000092.1:0-19156 GCA_045594145.1 Candidatus Stercoripulliclostridium sp.
ATCTATAATATATTTCTATAATGAATTTAAGGAGTAGGCCATGGCAAAAAAGAAAACGATAAAATTTAACAATACCACCCTGTTTATTCTAATTGCAATAGCCGTAATTCTCGCTCTCGTAGTAGCACTCGCTTTTAGTCCGGTTGGACAAGGTCTTATAGATGGACTTAAAGATGCAGGTTACCAAAACGGCGGAAACGGAACCCTAAACCAAGTTGTAAATCTTGGTGGCAACATCACAATCGGAACAAGCACCGTGCTTGAAAACGTTACTTGCAAGGTGCACTTTATAGACGTAGGACAAGGAGACGCCATCCTTTGCCAATTTAGCGACGGAGTAGACGTTTTAATCGATGCCGGCTCAAACAGCCCCGACCTTGAAACCATAAGGACAGAGCTTATAAGCTATCTTTTCTCCGTTGGTGTAACCGACACTATCGAATACGTCATAGTCACCCACCCCGACACAGACCACTACAACATGCTCACCGCTGTTATGGATAGTTTTACCATAGAAACGGTTTATTATAATGACGTAAACAAAAATAGCACTTATTCCAAATTCATCGATAGAATTGCAGAAGAAGTTGACGATGCCAACAATATCGGTTTTGATGCCGACGGTCAAACTTATGAAAACGTCATAAGCGGAGTAGGTTATAGCTTTGATATCATTGCTCCCGGATACGACAGATTCCAAGACGCTGAAGCAGACTACGATGCCTACGAATCCAACGGCATGAGCCCCTTTGTGCTTCTTGAAGTTGCCGGCAAAAAAGTTCTTTTCACCGGAGATGCTACATATGAAACGGAAGAGTGGTTACTCACGTCTCTTGGCACGACTGCCTACGACGTAGACGTCCTAAAGGTCGGCCACCACGGCTCCGATTCTTCCACCACCCAAGCTTTCCTTGATAAAATCACTCCCGAATATGCGGTAATATCAAGTGACGACGGAACCAAACACGGACACCCCACTCCCCTTATTATGAATAGACTTTTTGATGAAGGCATCGTAACCTATCGTACAAACAGGCACGGAAACATCGTATTACACGTTGACGTAGACGGCGACTTTGCCTTTGGCGTAGAAAAAGAAGTTCCCGTAGATAACAACAAGAACGGCATAGATGATAAGATGTTAATTACGCAAAGTAACGGCTAATAAAGAAAACATAAAAAATGCCGAGCGAAATTCGCTCGGCGTTTTTTTACTTATTTGAATTATTTACAATCGATAGAAGCAAGTTTATAAGTCATATTGTTTTCTACGATTTTAACAGGAACGTGAGTGGAACGATGTCCGGTTGAGCCTTTGCCCAGTACGGAAAGACCGCCTTCGCCTTCTACGGAGTATGTTACTTTAACGGGCGTTCCTACGGGAGCTTTTGCTCTTTGGATGTTGAGTTCAACGCACTTTACGTTGGTTGCCATAGATTCTATACCATCGGAGAAAACTTTGATGCCGGTTACGGAAGCACCTGCTACGTTATGGGTAGTTCCGTTATAACGTACTTCGGGATTAGAAGTAGAAACGTTCATTTCAACTTTTTCACCGGCTACGCCGTCTACTACGGTATACGTACCGGAATAATTGTTTTCTAGGGTATATGCACGAAGAGTGGTGTAAAGAAGTTCGTTATCAACAAAACCTGCTTTAATCTTCATCTTCTTTTCTTCGCCACCGTTAACGGAATAGAAATAACGCTTGCCATCATAACGAGCTTTAGTGGTATATTCAACGCCGTTATAGTTGACTTTCTTTGCACTTGCAAGTGTGGTAAATCCATCAAGCAAACTTTCACTTGCCATTATAACGTTACCATTTAGGTCGCTTGCAGCCATGGTTACACGAGCACCTTTGATGGTGGAAGCAGAAACTTTGTGGGTTTCGTCGGTCATATTTAGAACTTGGTTTCCGGACTCTACTCTTTCGGTCTTTACTACAAGGGCTCCTACCAGAACGTCACCGTCATATATTTCGTACGTTAGTACTTCTTCGTTGGTCCATTTTAGACCCGGCAAATCTACGTCACCGCTACAAGCAACAAGGCTTACACCTGCACCTACTGCGAGTATTACGACTAGCATTAAGATTAAAAATTTACGCATTACGTTACCTTCTTAACAAATAATACTAGTATTATAACTTATTAGAGCAAAGTAGTCAACAATAAATAACCAACACTAAACAATGAGTTCGCCCTGATTTTCGTCTTGTATGACTCTCATAACCTTAATTTCTTCGAGCGTTTCCAAGTCGTAGTAGATATAATAAAAGGCATCGTCATAGCTTCCTGCAACTTCATAGCTTTCCATTTCCGAGCCCCACTCGCTAGGAATGATAACCCTTCTTTTTACAATAGGCTCAAATCCTTCTTTATAGCTTATTTCATTTACGTCTGCACCTGATTCCGAGTAATACCTGGTGGTGTGATTATACAAAAAGTTTTGTGCATCCATGCCTATTACTTCCCCACTGCTAAGACTAATTTTAAGCTTAATTAAGTCCGGATAGTGTATTATGCCATTTTCTATAAAAGCATAGTTTATATATGCCGTATCTTCGTTTATGGAAACCCAAACAGCATCTAATCCGACATAACCGATATTTTCCAAAAAGCCCTTTCCTGCCCCTATTGCTTGCGATTTACTAATGGTTATTTCGCCACCTTGTGATTCCCTAATTATTTCTACGATTCTACCCCCAATCTTACTTACTTCCACGCTTCCATCAGCAGTTGAATAAAGATAGGAAGGTATGGCTCCGGATACTTCCCCTTCGTACTCTGCATCCGGGAAAAGTACCTTGATTTTTTCCAAAGAATCTTCCTTGCTTACTTCCGTTTGCCCTTCCAAAAATTTTGCATCCCTGCCTATAAGCCCTTCTGAAAACGGCCCGTCGTATATCATTTCGGGGTACTCGACGCTAGTTAAATCGAAAGCATCGTATATCCCGCCAAGCGTTTCCAATCCTTGATTAAGGGCATCGTAGAAACTTCCGCCTTCCGCCACTTTATCTTGTACTTCCTTGAAAGCCGTTTCCATCTTGCTTACAATTTCCGTTAGTTTCAAAAGTTTTTCGTTTTCCGTTTTCGTTATATTCTCATCGGGCAATTTTTTCGCTAAATACGCCGAAAAGCCACCCAATTGATTTATGAATTTTATTACTTTCGTTGCATCAAATCTGTCGTTATTTAATCTTGCAAGATTGACGACCATAACTTCCGTATCAACGTAAACTTCTTGCAGTAAATTCTTTTTAGTCTTGTTATAGTTTGATACTTGTACTTTTTTTAACTTATTTTCAACGTCGCCCAACCCGTCTAACGTTTGATAGTACGCATTATCGTAAACAGCGTTCATTTCTTGGTTAAATAGCTTTACTTTGTGGCTAAAAATTCCGAGTGTAGTCGCAAGACCTGCAATCAAAAGCAGTATTACGACTATAAAAATTATTCTCTGTATCCTTGTTTTACTTCCTTCCATAAATCCCCCTATAAGCAAAAGACGTGAGAACCGATAGACAAATGGATTTCTTTTTGTCTTATCCAATTACTTGTTGCCGTACGTGGATTATAATAGAACAAGCATCCGTAAGTCGGGTCCCATCCGTTAAGAGCATCCTTGGCAGCCTTTTTTGCCGTCTCGTTAGGCGTAAGATTTATTTGACCATCGTTAACGGCAGTAAAAGCCCACGGCTGATATACTACTCCTGAAATGGTATTTGGGAATTCCGAGCTCTTAACTCTGTTTAGCACTACCGCCGCCACCGCAACTTGACCCAGATACGGCTCTCCCCTTGCTTCGCCATAAACCACCCTTGCAAGAAGATATAAATCTTCCGATGAGTACGACGAATTGGTATTACTGCTTGATGAATTAAGACTCATACCAAGAGCTTTTGCCGTCTTTGCACCAACTTTGCCGTCTACGGTAAGTTTATTCACTCTTTGGAAATATCTTACCGCCCTTTCCGTGTTAGCCCCAAATATGCCGTCCACCGTGCCACTATAATATCCCCACTTTTTAAGTTTCGTTTGGAGCGTTCTAACTAACGAGCCAGATGAACCCCTTTTTAAAACTGTTGCAGCTTCCGCACTTTTTACGTCCGCACTAAAAGCATTAAACGCAAGAAGAATTAAAAGCACGGTTACAACAAGAAGTATTGGAGCAACAATATATCTTAATGTCTTTTCCGCTTTCATTTTCACCTTCCTTTTTTCTTGATTATGAGCAAGGCAAAAATTTTTACACCTATACTACGCTTATTTTTCTCAAACATTGACGGACGGCTTTCTAAAATGTATAATATTAGCAAGCGAAGGAGAAAATATGAAAATTCTAGAAGACAAAATATTAGCATGTGGTAAAGTACTTCCCGGACACGTCCTTAAAGTAGATGGTTTTCTCAACCATCAAATCGACGTTTCTCTGCTAAAAGAGATGGCAAACGAGCTTTATGGTGAATACAAAAACGATGGCGTAAACAAGATTCTTACCGTAGAAGCTAGCGGTATCGCAATTGCTACTATGGTTGCAGACCGCTTTAACTGTCCCCTGGTTTTTGCCAAAAAACATAAAACGTCCAACGTTGCAGGTGACGTATATTCCGCTTCCGTTCATAGTTATACCCATAATCGTGACTATAACATAATAGTTTCAAAAAGCTATTTGAACGAAGGCGACGTAGTTCTTATCATAGACGACTTCCTAGCTAACGGCTGTGCTCTCCGTGGGCTTATAAATCTTGTTGAACAAGCCGGAGCCAAGGTTGCAGGTTGTGGTATTGCAATAGAAAAAGGCTTCCAAGAAGGTGGTGCATCACTAAGAAAAGATGGATATAAAGTCTCTTCTCTTGCGATAGTCGAAAACATGACGAACGACTCTTTAACTTTCAGAAAATAATGAATTTTGCTCTCGTATTAAACGCTCCTATGCTAAGCGTAGCTATTCAAGAAGATATGATTATCGCCGCCGACGGCGGATATCGTCACGTCCAAGAAAAGAAGGTCTTTGCCGTCATAGGCGACTTTGATACCCTGGGATATCTTCCCAGTGGCGTTAATACCGTAATACACCCCGCAGATAAAGACAAAACGGATGGCGAACTCGCTCTCGATTTCATAAAAGAAAACGGTGGAACTTGCGTTACTATATATGGTGCTACCGGTGGAAAAATCGAACACGTGCTCGGCAACGTAGGTCTACTTGCTTATGCCGACGGCATAGGGCTAAAAGCTACAATAAAAGAAGAGCGTGAAAGCGTATATTTCGTAAAAGACGCACTGGAAATTAATGAACTCGTAGGTCATAAGCTTTCCATAATCGCTTTTGGTGGAGAAGTAACCTTCCAAGAAAGCAAAGGATTAAAGTATTCTTTGGACGGATTAAAAATTTTTCCATATTCTTCTCTTGGAATTTCCAATGAAATTACCGAAGGTAACGCATCAATTAAGGTCAAAAAAGGTGCTTGTATCGTCGTAATTTCCAAAAATTAATTGAAAAAAACTGTTGACAAACATTTTTTGCAGTGCTAAGATAAGCACATCAAAACTAAATCGTGCTAGGGGTGATAGCAACCGCTATCTGAGATTACACCCTTCGAACTTGACCGAGTTAACACTCGCGTAAGAAAGCCATTTTCCTAGGAATTTGTAGTTCAAGTAATCTCGCTTGAACTATTTTTTTCTTAAAAGGCTCCTAGCAAAAGGAGAATACCATGTTCTTTGATTCATTTGCTACGTTGTCTCTTTTCGACAAAGTTGCGTCCATCGCTCTTTACGTTACAATCGGCGTAATTCTTGCCGTCGCAGTTGCTCTTTTTGTCATCAAAAAGAAAAATCCCACCCAGATTCGTAAAGCTACTATCATAACCGCTTCTTCGCTCATTGCGTATACCGTTGCTTTGCTTGCTACGCTACTCGGATTAAAGCTTGATGAATATATTAAAGACGGCTATATCGATTACCTTACCTTTGTTCCGGTAGTAGCACTCGTAGGAGCAATAGTAATACTTGCCATCGTAGGTTTTGTTTTGGCACTAAACAAAAAAGAAAAGTTGCCGCTATTTAGCAAAATTTCCGCTATAATAATAACCGCCGGCGTGGTCGCACTAATTATTTCAACCTTGGTAAAGACCTATACGAGCGGAGCAGAAATTGACGTTACCGGCGAAGTACTCCTTTACGTCTTTACGGCAATAATCGTTGCAATCATAGCGGTAATAGCACTAATCTTTGGCAAAAAGCAAGCAAGCTCAA
Source organism: Candidatus Stercoripulliclostridium sp. (assembly GCA_045594145.1). Taxonomy (GTDB): domain Bacteria; phylum Bacillota; class Clostridia; order Christensenellales; family DTU072; genus Stercoripulliclostridium_A. The sequence continues at coordinate 6,264 of JAZNYA010000092.1, forward strand.
CAAAGAGCATCGTTTATGCTTCCGTTTGCATCGCAATGAGCTTTGCACTAAGCTACATAAGATTCCTAGAGCTACCCCAAGGCGGTTCTATAACCTTTGCTTCACTACTACCATTAATGGTATATTCATATATGTTTGGCATCCGTAAAGGCGTAGTTGCGGGCATCATATACGGCTTTTTGCAATTCATACAAGCACCTTGGTTCTATCATCCAATACAATTCTTGCTCGACTATCCAATAGCTTTTGGTGCAATAGGACTAACTGCCATATTAAAAGAAAAGAACGTTCTTAAAGCCAAAGCTCCCTTGCAATTTGCTATCGGTGCCTTCATAGCCGTTACACTAAGATACCTTTCCCACGTCGTAAGCGGAGTATTTGTTTTCGGCTCCAGCGACCCCAGCTATAGTGCAGTTGCTTGGTCCTTCCTATACAATGCATTTACGTTTGCAGACCTAGCAGTTTGTCTTGTTGCAGGCGTCGCCCTATTCGCTTCCAAAACGTTCAACAAACTTCTTGAAAGAATATAGAAAAAATGAATATAAAAAACAGCCCGAACTAGCGGGCTGTTTTATTTTTTGAGTGGAAACTCTTACAGCTTCGTGCGACGAAGATTTAGTTCGTTTAATATTCTTGCGTGTTCTTTATCATCCAAGCAATACTTCCAGGTAGGTATTACGGAAAGAATACAGCCTATTGCCGGCGGAATAGAAACGATGACGAAAAGAACTTCCATATAGGGAGCAAATTCAGGTATTTCACGGGGAATGAGTCCTGCGGAAATGTAGTTGTTTACCTTATCAACCGCAGCATCACTAAAGCCCCAAATAGCATAGAAAACACCGCTTATTACGGTTGCTATGCCGGATTGCATCTTAGCAATAAAGGTTTGTCCCGAGAAGAAAACCCCATCAGGACGAATACCATTATGATATTCTTCGTAGTCAACACAGTCTGCTATCATATATGATTGTAAAACGGAAGTTACGCCCTGAGAAGCACCAGCTACTAGGAATAGGATGAAGAAAATTGCTACCCAATACCAATTTGCAAGGCCCGTCGGGTCTATTAAATATGCAATGAAGATTGCAACAAAAGGAACTACACCGGCAAGATTGCCATAGTTATAGATGTCTTTCTTGCTGAATCTCGTCAATAGTTTGGGGCATATTGCCATTGCAACAAACATACCTGCAAACATACCACCGCCAAGAAGTGCCATATAAACTAAAGCTAGGAACGCATCCTTAGATGCAAAGTAGTAGGTTATAAGTGGCATTGCTGCAAGAGATAACAAATTTTTGGGACTACCAAGAACACCGGAAATAAGTATTTGACGGAAGGGCTTGTTGCTCCACATAAGTTTGAAGTTTTCTTTTAGCGTGTGCTTTTCTTCACTCGCTGCAACTCTTTCCTTGATTCCGGGGCCGGTAAGTTGGAATAGTGCGGTACCAACTACTGCAAATACTACTGCAGCAATTAAGAAGCCCCATTTTTCACCTTGACGGGTTGCTTCTGCAAGGATGGGATCTACTTCCAATAGATACGTCAATTGGTCATAAGGAACACCACTAGCAAGACCTTCGGCAAAAAGTTGAGAGTTAGCTGCCGCCGTTTGCTTTAGTGCTTCCCAAGCTTCCGGTGAACCAAGCATTTTTATGCCTATACTTGCCGAAATGACGTCCGCAATAGCAAGTGCGAAAGGTTGAATTGCAAGCATGGTTATACCTGCACCTACACCACCCGCAATACGTGCAAGGGAAAGAAGTTTATTGCGGTCCTTTTCATCTTCCGTCATAAGTACGGTTACGCCCCAAAGCGGAATATCACCAACGGTATAGGTCATGCCCCACGTAATATAGGTGAAAGCAGCCCATCCTACTATCAGTACGTTTAATGCAACGTTTGCCGTTTCGCTAGCATCATAAAAACCAAAGTTTACGAAACAAAGGATGGTGATAATCATAATCGGTACGGGAACGTAAATCAAATATGGACGGCATTTGCCCCATTTGCTACGAGTTCTATCAACAATCGTACCCATCATCGGGTCGTTGAAAGCATCCCATACTCTTGCAATCGCCATAATGGTAGAAACTGCCATTGCGGGAATTAACAAAGTGAACTGGAGATAATAGGCAAGAGCCGAACCTATAATGTTATAGATTACGTTTTGACCTGCTACGCCCAAAAGATACATCCATTGTTCCTTTTTGTTGAACGTTTGGAGCGAGCGTCCGCTTTCTACGACAGGCTGTTCCACTACTACGTTTTCTTCGTTCATGGTTGTTCTCCTTTTTTTCTTTTTAGGTCCCCTAATTTTCCCCTTTAAGATACCTAATTATCGCATTTATCAATAATATGGATAATGTAAAAGTACAAGTTTTATTAGCTTTATACATCCCTAGAGAGCAGTTTACACGATGGGAGTTTACTAAGCGTAAATGACCGAGTGGCAACCGCTTTTTGTGCAGTAAATCGCTAAAGAGCGTGGTCTACGCATTGCCACGTAGACGCTTAATCCATATAGGATTACCTTCGCTATCCGATGCCGTATCATAGTTTTCTCCGGGCATGGTGTTGAAGGTTTCGGAGTCGGAGTAGTTCATGAGAAGTTGGATGGGGTGTCTGCCGAGAGCTGTTACTAGGCTATTAGCACCGCTATTCTTGACGTCTGCATATACGCTCTTCCACTCTGCTTTATCGTACGTTATCGGAATTCTAGTGGGGTCATACCATAGGCCAAGAGCACAGAAGGTAAGGTTGACGTAGTCTTCGTTACGAGCAGAACCCGTTTCCCTATTCTTTACCTTCATATCATCGTACTCTTCACGAGCAAGCACTTGCTTGAAGATGTCGTTTATTTGTCCATTTACCATATCGGACATACCTGCTATGGGGAGAGATTTTTCTTCCAACAAAGCAAGGTCGATATCTTTAATCTTCTTCCAATTATAAATATAGTTTTTACCTTCTATCGTTATGCCGGTAAGTTCCGGGTCACAAACGCTGGTGATAGGCGGAGTTACCATAATTGCAGGTGCAAGGGAGTTTGCAAAGATGCAGTTCCTTACGGTAAGACTGGTCTTGTCTTTAAAGATTCCCTTGTCGGCATATTGTGGATTATACATGATTGCAGCAGAAACGGTATTACGGAATATACAACCTTCTACAAGAACGTTACCACGCTTTACTACTATAGAGTTAAAGGTGTTTTGTACTTGGCAATAACGGAAGGTTACGTTGGTTTCACGGGCGAGCATAAGTCCGTTTTCATCATACTTATATTCTTTATTCCACGTTTCATCTATCCAATTCGGGCATTCCCACCAGTTTAAGCAACCGGCACCACATCCGCAACGTCCAGAATAAACGTAGTTCCAGTCTTCCCAGAAGTGATTACCGATACCTGCAACATATCCGCCGTTTTCCTTTAGGGCACTCCAGTCGCCGGACTCGGTGGGCGGTGTTGCACTATTGATTGTTAGATTTTGGAATACTATATCCCCACCCAAAGAGCGATTCATCTTCAATACGAAGTTTTCTTCGCCTGCTATCTTTTTAAATCTACTGTCCAGCTTAAATCCATTGCCATAAATGGACGTTAGGATATAGGGTTCCCAATGGTTAGGATGATAATATATATCGCTTTGTAAAACGATGTTTTCTTTCTTTAATTGTTTGCCGTCAACGCAATTTTCCGGTCTATCATATTCCCAATACCAGCCTTCTTCGAAGTAAGCGAACATCATAGCCATATCAAAGCTTATAAGTTCGGGGTTAGCCGTCAATTTTTCCAGGTTGACGCAGTCGTCGGTTTCTTTGATTTCCCAGCCGAGATTGATGCCATCTACTACGTTGAAGACGTATCCGTCACGAGCGGCACCTGCACCATATGAATATTTTGCGACCATATATATACCGACTTGGTGACCGATTGCTTCTTCCTTAAAGGTTATTACACCGTTAGAATCTACGGTAGCGTAATCTTCATTGGTCGAATAGTATTCGAAGGTTAGGTCAGCAGTAGCGGGACGATAGGTTTCAACTTCAAACTTATAGGTATTAACGTATCCGTACATGAAATCTACGGTAGGACGGGTTACGGTGGATAGGTCGTATCCTTCGGGAAGTTGGTCTACTCTAACTGCAAACTTGTCGCCCCAAACTCTAACGCCTTCTACTCCCCTTTCATCTTCGTCGTTATCGATAGTGATAGCAACGTATTCTAGCGGTATCTTAACTTCTAAAACGATTTCTATGCTAGCAAATCCACTTGCCGAAGCAGTAAGCGTGGTCGAACCACCATTTAATCCCAAAATCGAGCCGTCGACATCACGAGAAATGATGTTTGTATCTCCTATAGCGTAGGCAATATTTTGGGGCTTTTCGCCGGTATAGTCGTCGTTTGCAACTACTGCGTTTAGTACGAATTCATAGTTTAGAAGATTGACATATGCACCGCTCGCCCAAAGGGTTTCGTTTAGTACGTCTAGGTTTTCAAAGCTAAGCTCTATCGCTCCCTTAGTAAATCTTACGGTAAGTGCTTCTTCTTTTTCGCCTTGCTTTACGACCAAATCAACTTCGCCCGCTTCGTCTCCTTTATAAGTAAGCGTAGTGCCGGATACTTCCGCATTACCTTGTACTACTATAAGCTCAAAGCTACCGGTATAGGCATAATTAGCTACGTTCACAGTATCTGCGGTAATCGTCAAGCGTCCCTTCTTTAGAAGTGAACTGCTTGCGTTTACGGTTAAACTTATGGTGGAAGTAAGGTATTCGTTTCTTTCCGGTTCATATACGGAAGCGGTAATTTCGGTAACACCGCTGGAAATAGCTCTTACTATACCATTGCCGTCTATGGTCGCAACGGACGTGTTAGACGACGACCAAATGGTCTTCTTCTCTTTTATAGCGGGTGCAGGAAGAACAACTTTAGTAAGCATCAAGGTATCGCCTACTCTTGCACTAAGAGCACTTTCGTATTCGGTTTCACCTTGCTTTACTATTTGTATGGAGTAAAGTTCTTTACCGCTAACGTAGAAGGTTGCGGTTGCACGGATAGTAAGATTGTTCTTGGATTGGCAGAAAATTTTAACTTCGCCAAAGCCCTTTCCGGTAAACGTAACGTCGCCGTTTCCATCAACTTGGGCAATACCCATATCCGACGACGACCAAACGAGTTCTTTTGTCGCTATTGCAGGATACGTGACCGCTTCTATGCGGTAAGCACGGTTGACGTAGTCTTTAACTTCTATTTCTATAACGTCATCAAGCAAATCGCCGTCATGGTATAAAGTTATTTCTTCTATGGTTATATCCGTTGACGTTGCAATAATATCACCGCTTATATCGATTGCGAAAACTATTATAAGGGGTATGCAAATAAGTAATCCAATAAGTATCTTTTTCATTTCCTTTCCCCCTTATCTAGCCGGTGATATTTTAGCGTAAGCTTTCTTCAAACCGATAAAGCACCATAAAGCAGAGCATAGGCAATACAAGAAAGCAAGAACGAACAATACGCCGAGTGCAAAGAGCGAGCCAAAAATATATCCGCCAGCAATCGCCCAAATGCCACCTATAACGGCAAAGATTAGTCCTACGACAAGTGATATAAATACGTTAGGTGAACCGGAAGTCATTTCCCTTCCTTCTCCAACGGGGAAACGGGGTTTGACAAGGTCTATCTTGATTGCCATGCACGTTTCGCCAACTGCGAATAGCAAGCATATTGCAAGCATTATGAAAAATACCTTTAGGTCTACGAATCCACCTAGCCATACAGCAAGACAGCTTAGTATGACAACGGAGCCGGAAACTATCATATATAACGTGAACTTAGCAAGAATTTGCGTCGTATATGGGACGGGACTAAGTTTAGTCATATAGAACGTATCGCCTTCACGAGAAACCGTTGTTGCAGCAAAGCTTACGAGTATTGCTACAAACAAAAGAATTACCATGATTCCCAGAGCCGGTGCAATGGTATCACCTATCGTTTGCGAGCCGATTGCAACGGCAAGTCTTGTGCTAAAATAGGACATAACGGGAGCCGATGCACTCATTGCAAGGTATTGGAAAGAGTAGTTAAAGCTCCTAAAGATTTCTAAGAAATCTTTTTTGAGAAGTGAACCAAAATGCGGACGAACTATGGTTGCACTTTCTTTGGTAAAAGACGAGCCTTCTATTTCCAGGTTGCGAAGCATTATCTTAAGGTAATACTTTTTAACCATCAAAAAATCCACTAGAAGAATAACTGCCGGAACTCCAATTGCAACGGGAAGAGCTATAACAAGATTCTTTAGCTCCATAAGTTCGGTTATTTGTGCAAAGGGATAAAAATATGCACTAGCCGTAAATATCTTACCCATTATGCCATCGCTAAAGAAGGATACAGCCTTAGTTTGCATAAACTCCATTAACGCTTGAACGGCTATCATATAAACCGCAAACAAAACGGCTATCGTAACCGTAGAAACGACCAACGTGAAAATATACTTATCCTTAACCAGCGTCTTTATACGCATAAACGGGATTGCAAAAAGGATGGAAACTCCAAAAACTACCGCATACGTCAAAATTATACCCACGGGTATCATTAGATAATACGTAAGTTCTTGCTTGGTTACTTCACCATAAACAAGCATGAGCGGTAATAATATTGCGACTAGATAAACAAAAGTAATTACGCCTTGAACGAGTACTTTTGCCGTAAATACGTCCATTACTTTTACGGGGAAACGTATAAGCAACTCGTTATCTCCGCTAAAGAACAAACTCTTGACTATGCTACTTATTCCGCCAAGGGCCATAACGAAACCTATCAAGCTGACAAACAGCTTTAGGAACAAACTTTCACGATTGTATACGTAGAAGCTTAAAATTACACTTTCGGCAATAGTAACGTACAAATAGTATATTACTCCTATCGCCAAAAGCCCGAATAAAGCTTTTAGTATACCACCGATAGAGTTAAGGCGAACTCCTGCAAAGCGGGAATTTAATTCTAGCTTTACGAGAGCCTTAACCGCATGGTTGGAGTGGCTATCTCTCATTTAGCGTTTTCCCCCTTTGAACATATGGAATCTGGGTGCATTAGGAGTCTTGTTTGCTTGTCTTCTTGAAACTAAACGAAGTTCCTTTTTTTGTTCTTCCACGGAAACTTCTTCCGCTACTTCTATTTGAGCTTCTTGCTTTTTTGCTTCCTTTTCTGCTTTTTTCTTTGCTTTTCTTGCCTTTCTTCCCTTCAAGGCGGAAACTGCTTGCACGGGTTCTGCGGTATAGGCAAGGAATTTTTCTTCTAGCGTTGCTTTGTTTTCTTCTACGTGAAGGTCTATGATTTCACAAAGTTGACCCTTTCTAATGATGGCAACTCTATCGCAAAGTTTTGCAACCATGTCGATGTTGTGAGATGAGAAAAATACGGTGTTGCCTTGCTTGCAATGCTCTTTCATTTCCAAAATTATATCATTGATGGATTGGGGGTCTAGACCCATTAGGGGTTCGTCCAATATCCAAAGCTTAGGCTTGTGAATCAAGGCGGCAATGATACAAATCTTTTGCTTCATACCATGGCTATATCCTTTAATTTGGCGGTCGAGAGCAAAACTCAAACGGAATTTTTCGGCAAACTCTTCTATTCTCTTTTGTCTTTCTTCCTTGTCTACGTAATAAAGGTCGGCAACGTGGTTGACGTATTCTCTACCTGTAAGTTTCTCATATACAGAGTGGTTATCCGGAACGTACCCCATGCTTAACTTTGCGTTCAAGCTATCTTTTTTAATATCGTGTCCGTCTATTTCTATTGTTCCGCTATCAAAAGGATATATGCCGGTAATGCACTTGATGGTCGTTGATTTACCGGCACCATTAAGACCTAAGAACCCAAACATTTCCCCGGGCTTAACTTCCATACACAAATCCTTGACGGCATAAACGTCGCTATTGATGTACTTCTTACAAAGATGGTCGATTTTTAACATTTCTCCCTTGCCTACCTTATCTATATTTTTCTCTCACGCACAAACGCACGCTATTTTTATTATAACGCATGCGTGCGTGAGTGTCAACATTAAAAAAGACGTCCTAGACGTCTTCTCCCTTACTACTTACTTTGTAAAATTGTGGAAATTGCTTTACCCACTCTTAATGCTGTGTCCCCGGAAAGCATACTAAACGGATTTCCTTCTTGTTCCATAAGCGTTATTTCACCGGCAAGACCATTAATGAAAGCCCCGGCACAAGCAATATCTAATGTGGAATTAAGATACCCGGAAAGCCCAACAAGGATTCCCGAAAGCACGTCTCCGCTTCCTGCTGTTGCCATGCCTACCGTACCACGAGTATTCCTAAATATGCTTTCCCCATCCGTTATTATGCTAACGGCATCTTTTAAAATCATAGTAACGCCATACTCTTTGGCAAAGGCTTTTGCTACATCTTCCCTACTCGAAATAATTTCTTCTTTATTTAGTCCGGAGAGCCTACTAAACTCTCCTACGTGTGGCGTTAATATAACGCTTGCTACCTTATTCAAAAGAAGTTCTTTATGCTTTGCTAAAGTATTTAGTCCGTCTGCATCTATTATCAACTTAATGGGAAGTGCAAGCAGTTTTTCCAGGTAAAGACGGTTGTCGCCCTTTTGCCCTAGCCCCATGCCGAAAGCTACGGCTTTTAATCCACTGAAGGCTTCTAAAAAAGCCCCTTCTTCGTACTTTACGTATCCGTTTTCTTCCGGAAGTCCATAAACCGTAGACTCTAGAGCAAAGGGTATAACTGCACCAACAAGCGAGCGTGGCACCATTATCTTGCTTACCCCAACCCCACTACGAAGAGAACAACAAGAAAGGCTCGCTAGCTTGATTGCACCACTATATTCTGGTGAACCACCTACGAGCCCAACGTATCCAAAATCTCCCTTATGGGAATTTTCTTTTCTTTCTCCCAGGATGCACTTTACGTCGTGCATCCCGAGAGTTTTAACGTTTTGCATTATTTTTTCTTACCCTTAGAAACTTTTGCCATGATGATAGCAAGAGCACCTGCTACTACTGCTACGCCGGCGATGACGGCAATTTGTTCTACCATAGAAAGACCAGAGCGGATTTCACTAATCTTGCCGGTTTCCAAATCATATTCGTATCCGATATAGTATAGCTTTTCGCCGTCGTATACGAGCTTACCAAAGGTGGGATTCTTCAAAGCAGGATCGTGTAACTTTTCGCCAAAGTCTACGGGAACTTCATCGTTGCCAACGTAATTGTAGTACTTGTCGCCAAAGGTTCCGAGCGTAATATAAAGAACGCCGTTGCCTTTGCCTACTTCTTGCTTTCCGTTGAGTTCGTTCTTAACTGCGTTACCTTCTGCATCAATATAAGCGGTTTCGGTATAAGTATGGTCGTGACCTGCAAGTACTAAGCTTACTTCGTTTTCTGCAAAAATCTTAGTGAGTTGCTTTCTCATTGCAACGATTTCGAAGTCGTTGGTGTGAGAGCCTACGGAGTAAATAGATTTATGCATCATAACTACCTTATAAGCCTTATCAGTGCTTTGTAGGTCTTTTATGAGCCACTCGGTTTGTGCGGCACCAAGATTGCCTTCTTCATCGTAATCGTTAGTGTTAAGAACGGTGAAGTGAACACCACTATAATCGAAGCTATAATATGCACCGGTAGTATCGTCTTGTTCGGGATAACTTAAGCCATAGTGCAATAGTAGATAGTTATAGGAATCCATAATAGCATCATCGTCTAGCCACTCATATTCAAACTCAAGGTCTTCTTCATCAGGCTTTTCATAAGCATATTTATCGTGGTTTCCGTTTGCTACTACCGTCGTAGTGTTTGCCCAGTAAGGTTGCAAACCGCCGTTTAGATAATATTCCCATTGTACCCAGTTGCGAGTGTTGTCTACTACGTCACCGCTGTTGATGATGAAATCGTAGCCGTTTGCAAATACTTCTTCTACGTTTGCCATGATTGCTTCTGCACTAAGATAAGGCTTGTTTGCAGAACCTTGGATATCGGTGATGAGAAGAAGTTCAAATGCTTCGTTTGCATCTGGAGCTGTGGTTAGAGTATAAACTTCACTCCAGTATCCTAGAGCCTTGGAACCTACTCTATAACTATAGGTAGTACCGCTCTTTAGTCCCTTTAAGCTTACTTGGTGTCTGCCTACTTCTTTATGCATAAGGGTTGCAAATACACCTAGGTCAATGTTAGCGGTGGTGGTAACGTACTTCTTGTATTCACCAACTTCTTCAACCGCTTTATTTTCGTCGAATTCTTTTCCTTCTACATATTGAATATCGGTGCCCGTAACACTCTTATCGGTAAACCAAACGATATTCTTGGTCGTCGTGGGGTCTTCGCCAAAGGTGACGGTAATCATGCCGGGAAGTTGGCCACGAGCAACGGTGGGAGTAGTATCAAGAGCACCTTCTACGTAGTTTGCTGCAAGTCTTACGTCGTGCTTATATGCGGTATAGCCATCAAAGCTATTTTCCATTTTTGCGGTTTCATCAACCTTGAAGCTATAGATGATACCTTCTGCAATTTCGCCAAGGCTGGTATACAAGGAATCGGTTACGTAGCTTGCTATAACGTGGTCAAGGAAAGCACCTAGTCCTTCATCGCCTAGGTCAAGTCCGATATCGATGCCAAGACCTGCTAAAAGGTTGAGTGCACCGGGAACAAGGTTGTCCAGAACAACTGCATGGGGGTCGGTGTTTACTTTGGGGTCGATAATCTTAAATACGGTCTTAAGAAGTCCGGTATCCTTTTCGCTCATGCCGTTAGCAAGGTCGATGGGGAGCAACAAGCCCTTGACGATGCGGAGAAGTCCGCTTTCTTCATCAAGAAGGATGTCGATTAGCTTCTTGACGTTAGTACCGTCTGCAAAGAGTTCCATTGCTTCTTTGATGCCGGCATCAAGGTCTTCGTAAGCAACGTCACGGCCACCTATGTGGTCAAGATATGAGTTAATAACAAAATCAAATAGTCCTAATCCTTGACTATTTACGGGCATATTCAATGCTTCTTGCAATAGTTCGTCAACGTATCCGCAAAGTTTTGCACCACGTTCGCTACCCTTAAAATCGGGATTGTTGCCGGCATAGGTATAATCGGCAAGAACAACGTCTTCAAAGTGGATAATAAGGTTGTCGATTAGTACTTCTGCAAGGGGCTTAATCATATCGACGATAGCATTGCCTTCGGGAAGCATTTGTGCTACCATTGCTCCTGCGTTTCCAATAAAGTCAACGTTAACGTAACTATAAACCATGTTATCTACTATTTTGAGTAGAACTTTGTTTGCAGAGTAGCCTGCTGCATCGGTAATGATAGTCTTACCGCCTTTAACTTCGATGAAGGGTTCAAGGTCGTATCTTGCAAAGTATGCGTCGTCGATATAACCCATTTCTACAAGGGAAGTGATATCTATGGTTTCAGTCTTTTTGATATAAGTGGAGAAGTTTTCTGCATAGTCTTCGCCTACCGAACCACGTTCAATCTTGGTATAACGTACTGCTGCATTATAGCCGGTGGCGGATGCGGTTTCTACGTCGGTAATAAGATTGCCGTTTAGGGATACACGAGATTCGATATCGTTTGCATGCATGTGTCCGCTATAAGAATAACGAACGCCTAAGTCTGCAAGGAAATCTGCCGTTTCAAAAGTATTGTAATAAGTAAAGTCTTTAAGCAAGCTGTCTTCACCGGTAAAGTGGGGAAGAACGTTGCGGTGAGAAAGTGACATCAAGTTCTTGCCGTCAAATTCCCCGGCACTCTTCTTAGCAGACAAAAAGTCTTGGATGTTTTCATGCAAGATACCGCCTAGATGATGTTGGGTTTCTACCGTAGAAACACCATCGTCTATACCTACGACCACGTAATCTTTAAGCACGTTTGCAACGTAACTTATTTCGCCTTGGTCGTAATCGGTAATTTCGCCGTTGACGAGTGCTTGTTCTGCACCGTTTTCACGATATATCCACTCGATATTCGTAGTGGTTGCGATCGTGCTGTTAACAAACTTTACACCTTCGGTGGAAGCCCCGGAAACGTATGCTTCGTCATAAGGGCAAAGATTGTTAGTAAGGTCTGCCTTGGTGTCATAATACGTTGCGATTTCGTCATCAGTTAGGTCGGGATAACCTAGTGAAGAATAAACCTTGGTCATATCGTATCTTGTTGCATTGGGAAGCAAACGAGCAGAACCATCTTGGCTATAATCAAAGGCTTCTTCGTTATAAAGGTCGTGGTTACCGAAAATTACAAAAATTTGGAAATCTTCATTGCCGTTTTCTCTAACTCTGTTTTGAGTTTGACGAAGAAGGTTTGCTACTTCTACGTGTGCTTGAATTTCGCCATCGGTGGTAAGGTCGCCGGTTACTACTAGGTATTCCGGATTTTGCTCTACGATTTGTTCTAGAGCTTCCATTACGTAAAGATGGCTTTCTACGGTAAGCTTAGAAGAAGTGATTACCTTTTTGGAAAAATCGGTATCTCCACCCAAGTATCCGTAACTTAATGGGAAATAGTGAACGTCCGTTAGGTGTGCAATGATAATTTCATCTTCCCCGACGAACTTTTCTCCTTCCGCAATAGCCGTATTATTCTTGCCGGGGTTAATGGACAAAACACCCATTACAACAGCAAGAGCAAGTAGCACTACGAAAAGAACTAAGAAAGATTTAGATAGCGTTATTCTCTTACTCATTCCTTGCTCCTTCGGGCACGTGCCCGCAAATAAATAATATTTATTATATTACTATATATAGCCTTTGTCAATACCGAAAATATCTATAGATATTTTTCCGTCTAAAATAAAACTTTAGTAAATGCAAAAAAGTTAATCTTTAACATATTATGTTTATGCTCCCAAAAGCA
>JAZNYA010000093.1:0-14719 GCA_045594145.1 Candidatus Stercoripulliclostridium sp.
AAGGTGTTTTAATACGTCGATAAATTCCAATTTATATATTTGGTATATTAGTGCGTATTTTAAGTGTTCGATTATGTTTATCATCACTCCACCAACAAAACGAAAGCAACCATTTGGGTTGCTTTTTTGTTTTGTTGACGGGCGAACGGACCTTTATTGCTATTGCAAAGCAAACGGGGTGTGGCGAAAGTGATCGCTTATGCTTACCAGTGCTCTACCACACAAAAAGAAACGGTTATGCATTTTGTTATATTTTTTTTTACTATCTTAACAATTCTATTGACATACATGATGTTCTATTTTATAATTAGTACGCATACTATTAGTACTCGTACTAAATCAGCAGGGGGACTTTATGGCTCACATAAACAGAAAGCGTGGTGATACACGAATGCAAATTATCAGGGCTGGTGCAAAACACTTTATCGAAGATGGATATACCAAAACCACGATGAAGAAGATTTCTCAAGAGCTTGACCTTAGTCCCGGAAATATTACTTTCTACTTTCCTACTAAAGATCATTTGCTCGCAGTGCTTGTTAAGGAGCTATTTGATTTCCAAAATTTAATGGTCGAAAAGACCACTAATGATGAAAAGGACGCTCTATTTGTCTATTGCCTTAAATTTGTGGCAATGGTTGTGCTATGTTCCGAAAACGAAGTTGCCAAGGATTTCTACGTTTCGGCATATACTTCACCTTATACGCTTGAACTTATTAGGAAAAATGGTGTGATTAACTCCAAAAGCATATTTAATAGTTGGTGTACTAATTTTACTGACTCCGATTGGATGGCAACAGGAATTGTTGTTTCCGGCATTGAATATGGTACCATTATGTTTTCTAATCAACAAACAGAACTTCCTTTTATAATAGATAAATCGCTTGACGCCATACTAAACCTTTATAAAGTACCACAAGATATACGAGTTTCATATATTAATCGTGTTCTTTCCATTGACTACATTGCACTTGCCAAACGCATTCTTGGCGAGTTTCGTGAATATCTTGATAAAACAAACGAAATAGCAGAAATCTAAAACTAAATAAGGAGATAAACAATATGAAGAAATTAGCTACATTATTTATTGTTTTAATGATGATTGTACCCATATTGATTGGATGCACAACCACTCCTCCAGACAATAACAACGATGATTCCCAAAATAATAATGCGGGAGAAACTTTACCACTCGATGTTGAATCAACAGTAAAACTTCTTCTTGCTGATGAACGACTTAATAGTGCGTTACTTAAAAATCAAGGAAATGTTTTTGATAACGGTATAGAAGTAATGCAGACCCTTGCAAACAAAGCAATTGAAAGTATTGATAACATAGATAATTATAGAACCGACCAAGCTACTGTCAAATTGCTTAATGCCAAAAGAAAGCAAAGTTCCGTAAAAAGCCTTAACGCTACTGAAGAACAAGTTATATTTGATAACGAGCATGGTGGTGGAAAAGTCACCTTTGACGGAGAGAATTATCTATTCAGCGACTTTGCAGAAGTCTCTAATTCTTATGACAGCTTTTACTTAACGGCAAACCACATCGCATCCATGGCTGAGAATGCTGCATCGCTAATTGATGGCATAAAGAAAAATGTTCGCATTGTTGACAAATGGGTACTCATAGCCCATGGTATGGAATACTATCTCCATGTTGGTGAAAACGAAGAAATACTTTATGAAAGGTCTACTTACAATTACAAAATATGTAGGCGTTATCTAAACGAAGAAGGCAATAATGTATATGAATTCTTATCACACGAATATAGTAATGGATTCATCGAAAGGCTTACCTATATCCCAGGCCTTCATTTTGAAACGGCAAGAAGCTTTTACACAAATGGTGTTTTTAGCCAAGCCGACCACCTTATATGCGATAACTCAAAGGGTTATTGGGAAACCTATTGGGTAGGGCCACACTCAACCCATGTAAATGTTTCTTATATGGTTATGAAGGACGATATCTGCTATGACTCTTTCTATGATCCTGAGCTCAAAAAAATAAACTTCCTTAAAATTATAAGTGCCGATAAAACATCAGATATCTTTTGGTATCAAGGCAACGAAGATTACGAGAGTGTTGAATTTGACATTCATTTTTCTGGATTTAACAATATAAAAGGCGTTTTGGTCAATGAAATTGAAGCTTACGATATGGGCGGAGAAATAGGAGAAATTCCCGTTGCAACAGCTGAATCAACCAAGGTGCTTATCCTATCAAACGGCCAAGAAATTTGTGTCGGAGACACCTTCCTTGAGGGCAAAGTGGAAGTTACAGCGATTCGCACATCTATGACTTACCCCGATTTCATCGGCTCTCTCGCTGTGAATATTGAGGCACCTACTGTTGGTGAAAAACTTGCGATATTCAAAGAGTTTATCCGTGAAGTCGGTCTTACCAGTCGTCATGATATTGACGAAGTTATATCGGGTGTCGTAAGAGCCTTTGATGAACTAAGGGAAATAACCAAATACCATGTATGGAACGGACTAAACCAATCTAACGAGGAAAATGTTCGCAAAGCCATTGAAATTGAAAATGAAAAGACGCTCAAATTCATGGAACTATACGATACAATAAAAGATGTATCTGTTGTGGACTTTAGCGATAAGGTTGCTGTAGAATTGAACGCACATTTTGCCGAAGTATCTGTTGATGCTCATAGTGAAACCAGTTATTCTGAACTAAAACTTTCCATAGAATCTCTCACACTATCCGTTTCGGACACTCTACTCTTTATAGAAAATCAAGGTTATACCATTGACTTTGCTCTTTCTTCTGAGGCCGGTCTAGTACATCTTGAAAAGAAAACTGGTAGCGGTACCGCATCGTTTAGTCAAGGCAATAGCTTTTCAGTCACCATTGAAGATGTTACTATTGATATTCCCGTACTCGTCGATGGTGAATATAAGTTGGTAGCGTACATAGCAACAGATGACGGGATACGCTCATCAGGTTACACCACGTTTGAGTTTGATGTAGTGGACACACAATCTGAAAATGTTATTGAAAAAAGCAAAGTCGTTGCAAAGAAGGAAAGTGACAACGGACTACTTATCACTTATACCACAACAGCAGACGTTAATACGTCACTTTCATACGAAGGAACGCTCAACTACGAGGATTTATATTCACTAATAGCGGGCATTGCTTGTGAACATGGCATCCCATCAAACACCGGTATTGAGATGCTTACTAATGAAGAAACCGAAGTTTACACAGCTATGTTAGGCGATGAAAGCGAAATTACCAGTGGCACCTATCGTCTAGCATACAATGTACAGAATGGCGAAAAAATGTTGGATGGATACATATATGTTACTTTGTCTATCACAACACCTGAACCAACAGAGTAAATATTATAACAGCTTTTACTTAATAAAAATATAACAGTCAAAGTCGAACATCAAACGTGTTCGACTTTGTTTTACATTTTGTGGACTCTACGGACCTTCACCGCTATTGCAAAGCAATTGAGGTGCGTAAGTTTATATGGAAATGGGGTATTAATGTATAAACACATATTGGGGTTCCTATAAGCTAGTTAAGGTTGCCGTAAGTCGCATATTTATTTGTATTGACAAACGGGAGCGTTTTTGGTAAAATAGTAGTATGAAAAGAAAAGGCTTAGCAAAGCTTAATAGTATGCTGGTTTGTGTAGTAGTGATTATGGTTCTTTTTACTGCTTGCTTTTTAGTAGGCTGTAAAGACGTAGAAGACGACTCAATAGCTCCTTGCGTAGAACATGACTTTGTAAGAATTGACGATGCAACTAACCGAGAGCCTACGTATGATAGGGACGGAAGAGAACTTAGGAAGTGCTCTATTTGTGGTATAACCGCATCTTTTGTTTTGCCCAAGCTCGAAAAACTTTCCGGCACGCTAGCAGAAAATTATCTGCCTTTGTTGGATTTGTATAACGTAAATTACGGCGACACGCTAGAAAGCGTTGCGAACAAGTATTTTACTACCGGTTGGACGTTTGCTTTGGAAGGAGAAACAAAAGTAGGGTGCGTTAGCGACGAGCCTTACGATTATACCGCTATATTCACTCCTATGGATTCCATGTACGCTCCGGTTGAGCGTGTGGTTAAACTCAAGGTGAACAAAGCACAACTACAAGAAACGGACGTCCATTTGAACGTGGAAATCGTCATACCCACGACCGTAAATAGCCTTGATGAAATAGTTATATCACTATTAAATACCCAAGAGATACCCGGGACTGTTGCTTGGGTGGATGGTCAAGAAATATTAAGAAATCAAGTGGCGAAATATAACTACGTGTTTACGCCGGAAGACACCGATAACTACGAAATTTTTGTCGGAGAAGTTTTACTCAAGGCTTAATTCCCCTTTATATAATAAATAGTTCAAGCAAAACGTTTGATATTGTGCGTGCGTATGTGTTATAATCTTGCACGTACAAATCTTTATACGGAGTATAATATGAGAAAAGAAAATGCTAATCCCGATTTTGTGGCAATGGAAAAAGCCACGCTAAAATTTTGGCAAGATGAAAAATGCTTTGAAAAATTAGTTGAAAAGAACAAGAACGGCGAACGCTTCCGTTTCCTAGACGGCCCCATCACCGCTAACAATCCCATGGGTATTCACCACTCTTGGGGTAGAACGATGAAGGATATGTACATTAAGTACAACGCCATGTTAGGTAAATCCTGCCAATATCAAAACGGCTTCGACTCCCAAGGTCTATGGGTTGAAGTAGAAACCGAAAAAGATTTGGGAATAGAAGTTAAGAGCGATATTACCAAGTACGGCGTAGATAAGTTTACGACCAAATGTATGGACAGAGTTAAGAAGTTTGCCGGCGTTATTACCGGACAATCTCAAAGACTAGGTCAATGGATGGATTGGGAAAATAGCTATTTTACCAATACCGACCTTAACATCACTTCCATTTGGCACTTCTTGAAGGTTTGTAATGAAAAGGGATGGCTGGTTAAATCTCACCGTCCTATGCCTTGGTGTCCCCGTTGCGGAACGTCTCTTTCCGACCATGAAATGAGCGGTTCTTATGCAGATATGGAACACCTTTCCATCTTTGCAAAATTGCCCATCGTAGGCACTAACGATAAGATTATACTTTGGACGACGACTCCTTGGACGCTCACTTCCAACTGTGCTCTTGCAGTTAACCCCGAAATCGAATACGTTCGTGTAAAGGTTAAGAGCGACGATGCTACTTTAATAGTAGGTAAAAACGCTCTTGGCAAGCTAAAGGGTGATATCCTTGAAGTAGGCGACCCCTTTAAAGGTGCAGAATTAATCGGCAAAGAATATAAAACTTGCTTTGAAGATTTCGAATGCCAACAATTCACTCATACCATCGTTCCGTGGGAAGATGTTGATGCTACCGAAGGTACCGGTGTAGTTCACATTGCTCCCGGATGCGGTGCAGAAGACTTTGAACTTGGCAAGAAGCTTGGTATCCCCACCATTTGCCCCATCGATGATGAAGGCGTTATCATAGAAGGCTTTGGTAAGTTTACCGGCATGAAGACCACTGACCTTGTAGACGACGTCGTAAATGCTCTCGAAGAACAAGGCAAACTCTATAAGACCGAACTTTATACCCACAGCTATCCTAAGTGCTGGAGATGTAAGACACCCGTTGTATTTAAGCTTGTTGACGAGTGGAGCATTCGCACGGATGAAATCAAACCCCTTATGATAGAAGCCGCAAAGACGGTAAAATGGGAACCCGAATTCGCCGGAAAGCGTATGCTAGACTGGTTGAATAACATGGGAGACTGGAACATCAGCCGTAAGAGATTCTATGGACTACCTTTGCCTTTCTACGTCTGTAAGAAGTGTGGCCACGTTACGGTTATCGGCTCTAAAGAAGAGCTCATCGAAAGAAGTGAACACGGAAACATCGATAACGTTCCCCATCTCCATAAGCCCTATATCGACGAAGTTAAAATCCACTGCGAACATTGTGGCGAATTGGTGGAAAGAGTACCGGAAGTAGGCGACTGCTGGCTTGATGCAGGTATTACTCCTTTCTCCACCAAGAAGTATTTTAGCGATAGAGAATACTTTGATAACAACTTCCCCAGCGACCTTGTTATTGAAATGAAGGAACAAATTAGACTTTGGTTCTATTCTCTTTTATTCATGTCCGTAACGCTCACCGGAAAAGCTCCTTATAAGCAAGTAGTAGCTCACTCTTCCGTTATTAAGGAAGACGGCGGTAAGTTCAGCAAGACCGGATATATGATTCGCTTTGATGAAGCTGCAGAAAAGATGGGTGCAGATACCATCCGCTATATGTTCATGGGTAACCCCATCGCAAGTGACGTTCGCTTTGGTTATAATCTTGCCGACGAAGCTAGAAGAAAGATGCTCGGTTTCTGGAATATATACGTATTCTTTAACCTTTATGCAGCAATCGATAATCCCGATATCGCAAACCACAAGATTGATTATGCAACCTTGACTCATAGCGATAAGTGGCTACTCAACCGCACCAATGCTTTCATTAAGTTTGCAAACAACTGCATGGAAACCTTCCGTCATCCCGCTCTCGTAAAAGAATTCGAAGCATACGTTGACGACGTTTCCAACTGGTATATAAGAATTAACCGTAAGCGTTTCTGGAAGTCTACCGACGAAGTTGACCAAATGAACGCATACTGGTGCTTGTATCAAGCCATAAAGGCAACGCTAGGAATTATGGCTCCCATAACTCCCTTTATCACCGATTATATTTATCAAAACACCGTTCGTGAGATAGAAAAAGACGCTCCCATAAGCATCCATCTTACTTCCTATCCCACGCCCCTTGATATTCCTGAAGAAGCAAATATCTTGAGCGAAACGACTATTTCTCGTGAAATTATTGCAACCGCTCAAAGAATGCGTAATGAAGCACAAATCAAAGTTAAGCAACCCTTATCACGCCTTTTCGTTACCGCAACTGCCGATGACGTGAAAGCTGCAACCGCTCTACAAAACACCATCAAGGAAGAACTTAACGTAAAAGAACTTGTCTTCAGCGACGACTCTTCCGTATACAACGACGTATACTATACCGTAAACTTCCGTGTTGCCGGCCAAGCACTTAAGGGCGAAGCACAAAAGCTAAAGAAACTAGTTGATTCTCTCGACCAAGACGGCTACAACGCACTAGATAAGATGGTTAAAGCAGATTCCGTTAACATTGGTGATTTCGTTGACCTAAAGGGTAACTTGTTCGACGCTCACAATCGTCCTAAGCAAAACTTCTTGGTAACCACCGAAAATGGTAGAACGCTGGCACTAGATACTGCTCTTACCGAAGAACTCATCCAAGAAGGTATCGTAAGAGAACTTGTAAGACAAATTCAAGTTATGAGAAAAGATGCAGGCTTTGCTGTTGAACAACGCATCCAAGCGGAAATTACGACCGATAGCGAAATCGCTAAAGTTGCAATTGCTAAGTTCAGCGATAAGATTGCAACCGATATCCTTGCAACTGCTCTTACCACCATTGAAGACGCAGAAGCAGAAAAAGTTATTACCGTCCAAGAAAACGACATCAAGGTAAAACTTAAGAGATAGTAATCCTAAAAATAAAGAAGGGAGCGAGATGCTCCCTTTTTTGTTATAAAAATTTTTGTTTAGGCAATAACGTTAGTATGAGAAATCCTATAATTAATGACAAAGAAATTACTATCAAAAAATTAAACAATATGAAAGGCTTACCGCTTACGTTAAAGATAAATCGTGGGCGTAACAAAATAGAAAGCTATGATGGCGTAATAGAAAGCACTTACCCGAACGTATTCACGCTTAGGCTTGATGATGGTGGAATAGGCACTTTTTCATATGCCGATATCCACGCTAAAAATATTGCTTTCTTCAAAAGAAAAATTTAATTTGTAATAACTTGGGCAAACTCTGCATACATTTTTCGTATGAACGACAGGGGGTTGCCTAAATGCAAATAAAATGTGACAAGAAAGTAAATTTGGTACCAAACGATTTTTATGAGAGCAAAGAGTTATTTCTTGACGGAGCACAAAAAATAATTTCCGTTCAAGCATTTGCTCGCACTACTAACGTGGAAGCGGTTAGCGGAGAAGTTAGAGTGGCTTATGCGTTGACGATTAGGGCGTTATATCTGGAAGAAGACGGCAACATCGTCAAGAAGGAAGAAACGTATGACCTTAACTCTAGCCTACGAGCTGGCGTTACTCCAATGAGTTTTGTGTTAGTAAAAACCATGGCACTGGGCGTGGAGTACAGCGGAATAGGGAATCTAAAGGTTAGAGTTATGATAGAACAGAAGGGCTTCTATTTGCAAGACTTGTCTTTTGAGCCCTGCTCAAGAGAAGGGGTTTTTTATAAAACTAAGAAGCTGGACGTGCGTTGCTCTTTGCCGATAAGACAAGTAGAATTCATAATAGATAAGGCGGAAATTATGAAAGAAAGCCTGGGTGAAATTCTTAGTGCAGATGCCGTAATTGTGCCTAAAATGGTATCTACAGCAACAGATATTTGCCAAATTGAAGGGCTTGCTACAGTTCATATTGCATCGATTTACGGCGGAGAATTTAAATGGAATAGTTTGAGTTTTCCCTTTAGCTACGAGCTTTTGGTAGAAGGCATTACTGCGGATGACGAAGCGGTACTATGTTTAACTCCTTTCATGACGTCCGTTACTGTAACCGCTCTTGAAAACGGTGTGGAAGTGGGTGTTCAAATTGCTACGGAAGTAAAAGGTTATTACGAAAGGATTTCTAGCGTAGAGTATCCCATTGATGCTTATAGCAAGGAATATGAACTGAGCTTAAGCATGGGAGAAGCGGTAATAAATGAAAAGGGATGTAGAATTCGTTCCCAAGAGAGATTTGCCACAACTGTTCCGCTTGAAAATTTTTCCGACGTCGTAGAAGTTGTATCTTTGGGTGTGCCTTGGGTCGGTGCAAGTAATTTTACCGCACGTCCTACTATGAACGTTGATGGGGTAATATGTTTTGAAGCAATTGTGAAAAGAGAAGGTGGGGAGTATGAGAGAGTTTTCTTGGAAATCCCATATTCCTTCAACCTTAACGAGCAAGTGGATTGCACGGAAAACGTAGACCTAGAATTACAAATCACGTCGCTTTCCGCAAGAGTGAGATTCGGATCGTCTATTGAAGTTACGGGCGAAGTTCTCGTTACTTTAAGCGGTGATGACGAAAAAGTTATAAATTATCTTTCAAAGGCTGAAAATCAAGGTGAAAAAGTTAAAAACGATGCGGTAATCAGCGTATATCTTGTTGGGGAAGGGGAAACACTTTTTGATTGTGCAAAAGCACTTGGAAGTGATGAAGAAGAACTTCTTATGCTAAACCCCGAACTCGATTTACCGTTAAAGGTGGGTGACAAGGTACTTTTATATCGTCCTTTATAGACAAAAAACAACACGACATTTTAGCAACCTTTAGAGTTTCGGCGGTGGTATACCGTCGAAACTTTTACTTTTTTTTGACTTTTGGGTATTGATTTACTACTTATATTATTATATAATAAATACAATGGCGAATATGGTTAATTTATCGGCGTGGGCGAAAGTAAATCTTTCGCTGGGAATAGAAGGAGTCAAAGATGGTTTCCACGAGCTGGACAGCGTGATGGTTACCGTTGACTTAAAAGACGACGTTACTATTACAAAACGCACCGATAACGAAGTTAACGTAACCTATTTGACGGGCGAAAAATTTTCTTCCGATAACGCATATAAAGTTGCGGTTGCCATAAAAGAAAAGTATGGCCTAAGCGGTTTTGACGTTTCTATATCGAAAGGCGTTCCGCAGGGTGTAGGCCTTGGCGGTAGTGCGGTAGACGGAGCCGGTATTGCTCGTGGACTGGAAGAAATTTTTAACGTTAAAACAGATGATGATTTTCTGGTTACGCTCGGCGGAGATATTCCCTTCCTAAAAAAAGGCGGATGTGCCGTAGTTAAGGGGCGTGGGGAGCTCGTAACGCCTGTGGAAATGCCGGAAATTTTCATCTTTCTCGTTTATGGGAGCGAGTCGCTTAGCACCAAAGAGATATTTGCGACTTACGACAAAATAGGCGGAAAAGGTGGAAAATCGAGTGACTTTCTGCGTGACTTCGTACCATTTAACGCACTGGAAGATAGTGCAACAAAGATTTGTCCTAGCGTAATAAAGTCTAGGAAAGTATTGGAAAATGCCGGCTTTACTCACGTTGTCATGACGGGAAGCGGAAGCGGATATATAGCCTATGAATTCGACAAAAACGAGTTCGAAATCAAGACTGAAAAGGCAACACTTCTTGTAAAACAAGAAAACCTAAATTCTAGAGTATTAAAGACTATCAAGGAATTGCAATGAAAAAACCTACGGATTACCCAATTTATCTTTTTAACGAAGGCACCAACTCCGAGTGCTACAAGCTTTTACGCCCTTCGTACGTTGTAAAAAACAAAAAGAAAGTTTGGCGTTTCCGTGTTTGGGCACCTAACGCAAAAAGCGTTTCCGTAGTAGGCAATTTCAATAGATGGGATAGAAACGTCAACCCCATGGTTAACATTGGCGGTGGAATATGGGAAACTCACGTTCGTGGCCTAAAAAAATACGACATATATAAGTTTAGCGTAGAGTGGCAAAACGGCAAGATAGTCATGAAAGCCGACCCGTATGCAACGCATACGGAAACTCCGCCGTCAAACGCAAGCAAAATTTTCGATCTTGGCGGTTACCAATGGGGCGACGAAGAGTGGAGAGAAAACCTAAAAGGCACCGACCACGCCAAGTCGGCAATCAACATTTATGAACTACACTTGGGTTCTTGGAAGCGTCACGATAACGGCAATTACCTTTCATATCGTGATTTAGTAGACCATCTCATTCCGTACGTCAAAGAAATGGGATATACCCACGTAGAAATTTTGCCTATAACCGAGCATCCCTTGGAAATGAGTTGGGGATATCAAGTAAGTGGATTCTTTGCACCCACATCTCGTTTTGGCACACCACATGATTTCATGTATTTGGTAGATAAGCTTCATCAAGCGGGAATAGGCGTCATTTTGGACCTTGTTCTTTCCCATTTCCCCAAAGACGAATTCGGTCTTTATAACTTTGACGGAGTGCCGGAATATGAATATTCCGACCCATTTAAAGCAGAGCATAAAGGCTGGGGGACTATGGCATTTGATTACGGAAAGGGCCCGGTTAGGTCATTTTTGACGTCGGTTGCATGTTTTTGGCTGGAAACTTACCATATAGACGGGCTTCGTTTGGATGCTGTTGCCAGCATGCTTTATCTTGATTACTGCAGAGAAGAAGGCGAGTGGCAACCCAACGTTTTCGGCGGAAACTATAATTTGGAAGCAGTAGATTTTATTAAGCAACTTAATAAAACCGTCCTTACCAAATTCCCAAATGCTATGATGATAGCAGAAGAATCAACGTCTTTCCCCATGGTAACCATGCCCCCGGATTTGGGCGGACTTGGATTCAACTTTAAGTGGAATATGGGCTGGATGAACGATATGCTTGCGTATGAAAAAGTAGACCCTTTCTTCCGCAAGGGGTCGCATAATAAATTGACGTTTGGTATATCTTATGCCTTCAATGAAAACTACGTTTTGCCTTTCAGCCACGACGAAGTCGTGCACGGCAAATGCTCCATGGTTTCCAAGATGCACGGAAATTATGAAGATAAGTTTAGGGCACTAAAAGCCCTTTATGCCTTCCAATACGCACACCCGGGCAAAAAATTGAACTTTATGGGCAACGAAATAGGGCAGTTTATAGAGTGGAATTATCTACGCCCAATCGATTGGTTCTTGCTCGATTACGATACTCATAGAGATATGCAAGGCTTCATTAAAAAGCTAAACCATCTCTACAAAGAAAATCCTGCTTTCTATCAACTTGACAACACTTACGATGGATTCAAGTGGTTGGTAGTAGACGACGCTGTTCAAAACGTAGTCGCTTTCTATCGTGAAGACGAAGAAGGAAACAGAATTATTGCAATAATTAATTTTAGTGACGTTTGGCGTAAGGACTACACCTTTGGTGTACCGGAAGCAGGCAAGTATGAAGTAATTATGAATTCCAACGCAAAGGATTTTGTCGGCGGAGACGTATATGAAACGCAAGAAGTTGCTATGCATGGACGTGAACAATCATTAAAAATTATGCTAGAGGGTAACTCGGCTTTATATTTGAAATTAATTAAGGAGGAATAAAGATGCAAGTCAAAAAAGAATGCGTTGCTATGTTGCTTGCAGGCGGACAAGGCACACGTCTTGGAGCTCTCACTCGTAAGGTTGCCAAACCTGCAGTACCTTTCGGAGGAAAGTATAGGATTATCGACTTTACTTTGTCGAACACCATCAACTCCGATATAGATACCATTGGCGTTCTTACGCAATACCAACCCTTCGACCTTAACCAATACATAGGTAATGGTCAACCTTGGGACCTTGACAGATTGGAAGGTGGTGCTTTCGTCTTGCCCCCTTATCAAAAGGCTAAGAGCGGAGAGTGGTACAAAGGTACCGCTAACGCAATCTATCAAAACATAGATTTCGTAGACCGCTATAATGCCGATTACGTGCTCATCCTTTCCGGTGACCACATCTATAAGATGGACTACAATAAGATGCTACAATACCACATTGCAAAGGGTGCGGATTGTACTATAGCCGTTCAAAACGTTCCCATCGAAGAAGCGTCAAGATTCGGCATAATGAATACCGATGCAGACGACAAGATTTTCGAGTTTGAAGAAAAACCCAAGAATCCCAAGTCCACAAAGGCAAGCATGGGCATCTATATCTTCACTTGGGCAAAGCTCAAAAAGTATCTAATCGAAGACGAAATGGATAAGAATTCACACAACGACTTCGGTAAGAACATTATCCCAAATATGCTTAACGCAGGAGAACAAATGTATACCTACGATTTCAAGGGATACTGGAAGGACGTTGGTACTATTTCTTCTCTTTGGGAAGCAAATATGGATATTTTAGATAACCAAAGTGGCATTAACTTGAGCGATAGTGATTGGAAGATATACGCAAGAAACACCGCAGAACCCCCGCACTTTGTAGGAACCGGTGCTAAAATTAGCAATAGCGTAGTTTCCGAAGGTTGCGTAGTTCAAGGTCAAGTAATCAACTCTATTATTTCTCGTGGTGCTACCATAGAAAAGGGTGCAGTCATCAAAGATAGTATCGTAATGCCCAGTGCAGTTGTAAAAGCCGGTGCAACCGTAAATCACTCAATCATCGGTTGGGATGCTATCATAGAAAACGATGCAAAAGTAGGTTCTTACCAAGAAAAAGCAATTGCGGGCGAATGGCAAATTGCCGTTGTTGGTCCCAAGGTAACCGTTGCAAGCGGTGAAATCGTCGCAGCTGGTGCGATGCTAGAGGAGGAAAACTAATATGAATAAAAAGATGATGGCAATACTTTTTGCAAGCGGTAACGAATCTAAACTAAACGAGTTAACTTTGCACCGCACTACCGCCTCTCTACCTTTTGCAGGCAGGTATAGACTAATCGACTTTGCTCTTTCCAGTCTAGTTAACTCCGGTATTACCCGCATAGGTATTATTACTCGTAGCAATTATTCTTCTCTTATGGACCACATCCGTATGGGTCGTGATTGGGACCTTAATCGTAAGAATAGTGGTATAGCCGTATTCCCGCCCTTTGGCTTGAATACTTCTAGGGACGTATATAAGGGCAAGATAGAAGCTCTCTATACCATTCTCGACTTCTTGGACAAAGCTCCCGAAGATTACGTTTGCGTATCAAACTCCAATATTGCAAGTAATATTAAGCTTGATGATATTTTGGATGAGCACATTGCTCGTGGTGCAGATTTGACTATGCTCTGCCACAAAGCAAACGTTACCACTTCCAAGAGAGTTATCATTACTAAGGACGAAAACGACAAGGTAACCGACCTTTGCCAAGTAGAAATTCCTTCCACTGATGAAAAGCTCGTTTCCCTAAACATTTACATTGTCAAAAAGGATACGCTAATTGGTTGGGTAGAACAAGCATATGCTCGTGGCTACGTTGATTTTGAAAAGGATATTTTGTTCCGTGAAGTAGAAAGTGGCAAGATTTATGCTAAAGAAATTACCACCTATGCAGCAATCGTAGACGACGTTAAGACTTACTATAACGAATCCATGAAGGTGCTTCGTGATGACGTTCGTACCGAACTATTCGAAACCGGTAGAAAGGTATACACCAAGGTTAAGGACTCCGTTCCTACCATCTATGGAGCAAACTCCAACGTAGAAAACAGCCTTATCGCAGACGGATGTATCATAAACGGAACGGTAGAAAACTCCATCCTATTCCGTGACGTAACTATAGAAGAAGGAGCAGTCGTAAAGAACTCCATCATCATGGAACACGGCGTAGTTATGAAGGGTGGTCAAATTGCTTATACCATTACCGATAAGAGCGTCGTTATTGGTGCAAATCGTCAAATTTCCGGGTCTGAAGATTACCCCATCGTAATCGTTAAAAACAAGAAAGTATAATTATAAATTAGCCTACCTAGCCGTAGGCTAACACCTTAAGGAGATATATTATGAAAATACTATTTGCCGCAGCAGAAGCCGCTCCTTTTATTAGAACGGGTGGTCTAGGCGACGTAGCAGGGGCTTTGCCCCAAGCACTCCAAGCCAAGGGCGTAGAGTGCGCGGTTATCCTT
>JAZNYA010000094.1:0-2391 GCA_045594145.1 Candidatus Stercoripulliclostridium sp.
TCGACTTCGACCTTACCGCCGTCACGAGCTTCGGAGTAGTATGCGACAACTTCGGCAACTCTTTGCAGCACTTTATCGGGAAGGGCGGAACCTTTTGTTTTAATTATGCCGTGAGCTCCGTGATACGTCTTCACGTGTAGCCAAGTATCACCGCTTTCGCCAATCGTGAAGGTGACTTCTTCGTTTTGTTGGTTATTTTTGCCAACGTATACCTTGTAACCGCAAAGTTCAAAGGAAAGCGGGGGAGTTTTCTTGGGCTTTTTGGGGTTCTTTTTATGGTGGTCTTTGTCGCTTACTCTGGGAGTTTTCTTAAGGGAATCAAGCTCCAAGCTGATTTCGTTATATTCTTGCTCGGTAGACGAGTTTTGGACGGCTACTTTTATGCTCTTTAGGTATTCTCTTTGCTCCAAAAGACGTTTTAATTCTTCTTTGGCATAAGCTTCCGCACCTTTGGCTTTTGCGTACTTTTTAAAGTATTTTTCTACGTTTTTTTGGGGAGAAAGGGTGGGCTCAAGGGCAATTTCCACCGTCGAGCCGGTATAGAAGTCGTCGCAAGTTATGCTCTTCATGCCACGCTCTACACGGTAAATGTTGCATTTTAGTATTTCGCCGAGCTCCTTGTATCTTTCTTTGTCGCTCGAGTGCTCTAAAGTTTCCGTATTATCACGAATACGGCGTTCGGTTTTGGTAATTAGAGCTTTTAGTTTTTGGTTTAACTTTAGGGTATCTCTCGTCTTTTTGGTTTGCTCGCCCGTCGTTTTAAAATATGCGTCTATGGCGTCGGACAAAGTTTCCGTTTCTTTGAAGGTTCCATTATCCTTTCTCGACTCATAGGGATATGCGAAAAAGCCCGTACATTTGCCGTTTTCATCATATTCTGCAACGGGGCGGAAGTCGGGATGTGAATAAAGGTCGTTTAATCTACGACAAGCGTTTTCCACACCTTCAATCTTGGATTGAGCAATGAGTTCCAAAGCACTTTCCTTGGAAAGACCGTTAACTTTGGAGTATACTTCCTTGGCGTTGTCGCTCGTTAGGGCGTTACCTACTTCTTCAATTTCGGTTAAAAGAGCTTTGCTCTTTTGTGGATAGGTATATTTTACTGCGGGGAATACGACTCTGGATTCAAGGTTCATAATGCGTTTTACGGCATCGATTATCGTATAGTCGTCCTTAAGCAAAATTATATTACTTGCACCGCCCATAATTTCTATTATGAGTCTAAAGGTGGTAGCGTCGTTTAGTTCGTTTCTTGCACAAATTGTAAACTCGAAAAGCCTGTCTTCATTAAGGACTTTTACGCCTTCTATCGTACCACCCAGTATATGCTTTCTTAGTAGCATACAAAAATTAGGCGGAGTAGGGGTATTTGGAAAGCGTAGGGAAGTAAAATGCACTCTTGGGGAGTCGCTTCTTGCACTAAGATACAAGGCACGATTGACGCCACGAGCACGCACGACGAGCAAAACTTCGTCGTTAGAAGGCATACCTATCTTATCAATTTTACCTTGCGTAAGCAAAAAATTCATTTCGCCGGCAAGTGCTTTTAAAGTAACTAAATCGTTTGGCATGGACTAATTATAACCTTTTCCATAGTGGCTTGCAACACATTTTCAAGAAATACTTAGAATTACTTAAAACACTTGCATTTAGTTAATACATTTGTTATTATATACGGGCGTGTTATGTACGCATATAAACGTAAGAACAATTCGGAGGTATATAAATTATGGAGTATTCAATCCAAAAACTCGAAAAATCAACCGTAGAAATTTCCGTATCTATCGAAAAAGAAGAATGGGAAAACTACATCAAAGAAGCATACAACAAGAACAAGTTCCGTTATGCTTTGGAAGGCTTTAGAAAGGGCAAGGTTCCCTTCAACGTACTCGTTAAGAGATATGGTATCGAAGTTTTCTTCGAAGACGCTATGGATATCGCAATGAGCAAAGCTTACGGCGAAATTCTAGAAAAAGAAAAGCTTGACCCCGTTTCTCGCCCCCAAGTTGACATCAACATAGTTGATGCAGAAGGACTCAAGTTCAGCATTGGCGTATCCCTATATCCTGAATTTGAAGTTGCAAGCTATACCGGTCTTACCTTCAAGAAGGTAGTTAACAAGGTTAAGAAGGCAGAAATCGATGCAGAAATCAATCGTGAGCTCGAAGCACGCAGACCTATCGTTACCGTTACCGATAGAGCAGTTCAAGACGGCGATATGATTACCCTTGATTACAGTGGCGCAGTTGACGGCGTTAAGTTCGAAGGCGGTACCGCAGAAAACCAAGCATTGACCATTGGTTCCAAGCAATTTATCCCCGGCTTTGAAGAGCAACTTATCGGCAAGGAAATCGGCGTAGAAAGCGACATTACCGTAACCTTCCCCACCGA
>JAZNYA010000095.1:0-6907 GCA_045594145.1 Candidatus Stercoripulliclostridium sp.
TTTGGTGGAGACAATAGGACTTGAACCTATGACATCTTGCTTGTAAGGCAAGCGCTCTCCCAGCTGAGCTATGCCTCCACTTGGTGACCCCTACGGGAATCGAACCCATGTTACCGCCGTGAAAGGGCGATGTCTTAACCGCTTGACCAAGGGGCCATATATTTAATTTTGGTAGCGGCGGTCGGATTCGAACCAACGACCTGCCGGGTATGAACCGGCCGCTATAACCAACTAAGCTACGCCGCCATAATACCTACGTTTGGTTAACGCCTAAATATAATAACAAGTAAATTTTATCTTGTCAACTATTTTTTATAATGCTTTTTGGAAAAATTTTAAAAATTTTAACCATGATATCATAAGACGCTTTTAATATGAGAATATTAAATAAAGCGAATATATCCATAAAAAACTTGAAAGATAAGAAAATATTTATTAAAATATAGATATCAACTAAAAACGGAGCAAAAATGAAATACACTTATAGAACAAAAGGCACTTGTGCCATGAGCATTAGTTTCAATATTGAAGGAAACGTTATAACCGACGTAGCTTTTCTTGGCGGATGTAACGGTAATTTAAAGGCCATATCAACGCTTGTTAACGGCATGACGGTGGAAGAGATAGAAGGAAAGCTAAAAGGCAATCGTTGTGGATTTAAACAAACGTCTTGTGCCGACCAGCTAGCCATCGCTGTCAGAGAAGCCTACGACAAAAACAACTAGCACTAAAACGAGAAAAAAGAAAGAGCCGTGGTGGCTCTTTTTTCTTTATATGAATAGTATGGAAACGTGCAATGCAAGTAGGGCGAGAATCATTATTGGGATGCTGATGATGACGCCGTATTTCATAAAATGCAAGAAGGAGAGCGGATGTCCGTTCTTTTTTAATATGGAAAGCCACATTATGCCGGCAAGAGCTCCGACGGGAGAAAGATACGCACCTACGTTAGAACCAATTATGGATGCAAACAATGCTCCGTAATATTCTTTGCCGACAAGTCCGGAAAGGGAAAGTACGTCGGAGAAAAGAACGCTCATGGGGATGTTGTTGAATACGTTTGCGGATAGGAAGGATGCTAGGCCATATACGAAGATGCTGTCGCCGTTACTAAACGCATCGGCAATAAGCTTTGTAAAGCCACATTTATTGAGTGCGAGAACGATGACGAACATAGAAAGCACGAAGGGGATGAGAGCATATGGCAGACGCTTGAAGACCTTCCAAAAGAGAGAAAGTCCTTGTTTTGTTGCGAGTAGATAAACGGTGCTTATAAGAACAAGGCTACCGACGATGACGGCACAAGCGAGATACATTTCTATGCCGATGTAGGAGCAAATTGATAGGGCGATGATGGCAATTATAAGGTGAACTACGCCGACGATGAGAAGCACTTTATCGCCGAGTGTTACGTCGTCTTGTATGACGTGCAACGGTGCCTTTAGTTGTTTATGGAACAGGGCACGCAGGATAAAATAGGCACCTACGGAGCAAAGCAAGCTTGGTAAAATCATTACTTTTAGATAACTAAAGAAATCCAAGCCACCGCTTGATGCAAGATATATGTTCGTGGGGTTGCCGATTATTAAAGTCATGCTCAAAGTGTTTGCGGCAACAAACTCGGCGATGAGATAGGGCATAGGGTTTATGCGAACCTTTTTTGCGAAGTGCAAGATGAAGGGCGTAAACGTCAAGATAACGACGTCGTTTGAAGTGACGGCAGTTAAGAGCGATACCATAAGGTAAAGCATAAGGAACAAACTTTTTTGGGTTGCTTTTGCGTGCCTTACGGCAAAGGATGCGAGAAACTCAAAAAGGTTCATTTCGTCCAAGAAGACGGAAAGGAAGGTCATGCCGAAGAATATGACGAGAAGCTTAAGGGGGTTGACGGACGTATCTCTCGTTAGTCCTTCCCAAGCTTCCGTGGGGGTGATACCGCCTATTGCGATGAGAGAAATTGCTCCGGCAAGAGCGATAATCCAATAGAAGCTAACAGATTTACCCCTAACCGTAAGGGTGGGTTTTAGTACAAGGAATATTAAAATTTGCAGTATGGTAAGCACGCTTACCGCAATCGTCATAGTCATCCGTTTTTTCTCCCTGCGAATTATATCACACCCACAAAAAATAGCATAATACTTTGGTGTAAAAAGTAAAAATTTAAGCAAATTAAAACCGAAGGCAAAGCCTTCGGTTAAGAGTTAAACAAAATGTAGAATAAGCTTACCCCTTTAGATATTCCAGATAGTCGGCATATAGAGTGGAAGACGAATCGTGGCCGGCGAAGGATGGGGAGTTTTCGGGGTTAAGAAGACCTATATATTGGTAGGCTAAAATCTTATCTACGAAAGGAGCAACGTTTGCTATTTGTTTTTGAATACGCTCAAATGGTGCCGGAAGCAACGCACTTTGGTATACTAAACCTTCAAAATCGAAAAGTTCGATGTCTGCCCAAAGTTCAGCTCTCCCTGCCTTGTCGTGAGCGATACGGAGTTTTTCAAAGAGTCTGGCACTGCGGTCTACGTGGGTTTTCTTTACGCCGATTTCATCTTGGTAAGCAATGAAATCCACGTCTAAATTGGCAAGCGTTTTAACGTATTTATCATTGGTTAGAGTAAGGTTTGTGCCATAGGGGGCAATGAGCGTTTTTTTGCCGGGTGTAATTTCTTTTGCTCGCTTTGAGCAAAAGTTGACGTAATTTGCAAACGTCTTGGAAAAACGAAGAATAATGCAAGTTTCATCGGGAAAGTACCAGCCGTAAAAACTTTCGTGGTGTGAATACAAGGCGGTTAGTTCGTCCATTGCCATGAAGGAGCGGTTGATTATTTCCTTGGAAGTTATGTTTTGTTTGGGTTTACGCCAATCACCATAAAAGCCGTTGCCTAAAAATACCTTTACGCCAAGAGTATCTGCTTCGGAGAGAATTTGCTCGATGGGGTCGGGACAAAGAGTGTCGGCAAGCGGATATATCTTGGATGGAAAGTAGCAAGTTTCATATAGGGCGGTGGCCATAACGACAACGTACTCCATGCCTAAGGCGTGGATTTCCCTTATTTTATTACGCCAATCTTGACCGGAAAAGCGAGAAAGGGCGGGGTTCCAATATTTGCCTTCTGCCGTGTTGTGATGTCTAAACTCAAAAAACGTGCCGTCTATTTTTCTGTTCATATGAGCTCCTTTTTTAACCGATTACTTTATAACGAAGGCGAACGTAGG
Source organism: Candidatus Stercoripulliclostridium sp. (assembly GCA_045594145.1). Taxonomy (GTDB): domain Bacteria; phylum Bacillota; class Clostridia; order Christensenellales; family DTU072; genus Stercoripulliclostridium_A. The sequence goes on from JAZNYA010000095.1 coordinate 3,217, forward strand.
AATTTTTAAGAAGGTCGCAAGCGACCAATTCTAACGCACCGAGAGAAGAAAGTTCGCTTTCTTCGGTAAGCGACTTGCCGTCGATAAGGGTAGGGGTATCTTTACCACCTATCAAAACGGGAGCGACTATAACGTCCACGAAATCAAATAGTTTTTCACGAAGGAATAGGGCGTTTAGCGTGCCACCGCTTTGTATTGTGAGCCTATCGCAATCGAACCGGGCTTTTAGGGTGTACAGCACGTCTTTTAGCGACAATTCTTTTTGGAATATAACGTGCAGATTGTCTTCTTTTACGTCAAACGCAGGATGGTTTTTATTGGTAGTAACTAAAACGAATTCTTTTGATAATGCACAAAAGTATCTTATACCACGCTCCGTAAGGTGTTTGTTATCGATAATAACGAAGGAAACGGGAGATTTTTCCGGGAAAGGCCTGGTGTTTACGCCAATTTTCGCCTGCACTCTTCCGGAGTTAAGCGACCAAAGGTCCGTGGTTTGTTCTATTTCATAATACTGATATAAGCCTTCTTTAACGCCCGAAATGGTGGGAAAATCTTTATCAACGTCCAAATTATCCGTTGAACCGGTGCTAATTTTGCCATCTACGGAAGAAAGCATATATAAGGTAGTTATAGGCCTATCCATTTTTAACTCCCAAAGACGTAATCAATGACATTATACCATATAAACGCAAAAAAGCAATGCTCAAAAGGAGTGCATATAGAAGAAGGGTAAACAAAAAGAAAAAGTCGCAACTGCGACTTTTTAATTTGTCAGAGGGCTAAAAAAAAGATATTTTCGGCATTTTGCTTACGGGATTTGAACTTAACGAGTAGGTTTTAAAATATATTTTATATCTTGATGTCACTTTCCCCAAGCTTTTTTAATTCATTTATTAAATGCGATTTTAAAGCATTTATTTTAGAATACTTGCTTGCTATTATCCTTTGAGATTCTTCGTCAGGAATATCAAATTTAAATTTTTTAAAACATTCGGTAATGCTCCAAGTTTGATTACCTTCTTTTGTTGTTTGATATTTTTCTTTAATTTCATTTTGAAATGCCCATATAAACCAGTTGAGATCAATTGCGTATTTACAGTCACTTTTTAGGTATATTATATAAGCATGGTCGGTTAAAGTATATGTGCCTGGTTTTAAATATGACATTGTTCCTGCGTTTCCGTTTCTACTAATGACGATACCTTCTTGGCCTTCAAAAAGTTTTAATTTCTTTCCATTAGGCAAAGTCATATTCTTCGACACGTATCCCATTGAAGTTTCGTTTAAAACAGAACTAGACAGCACAACACAATCATCTTCTTTTCCCTTGCTGTTATGAATTGCTCTCACGGACAAGCCTTGATTTCCGCTTAAATACTTGAAACAATCCCCTATAGATACATTTCGGGCTTGATATTTTAAAGCGTTATCAGACATTAGAGAGTTTATTTCCTCAATTTCTTTTTTTACATCAAACAATTTGTTCCCAGCAACATCTAACTCGTCGATAAATTCCTCAACTGTTTTGCTTTTGTTTTCCAGCAATCCAATTTTTATTTTTTCATCATATGTCCACCAATTCTCTATAAGCCATGAAATTTCGGGAGTGAATTCGTCAGCACCAATTGCCTTGAATCTTCCATTAGTTCTTTCTGATATTATTTTTTTGATAAAGTCTTTTTCGCTAGATTTCCAAAGATTATAATTATCGACTGCATCTTTTAAATCATCTTCATTTGGGGTTGGGAATCTATATACATCTAAAGTTTCTCCGATAGATGAACATATATAGGTGAACACTGGTGTTTTCTGAACGGGCATTGTTCCATCATCGTTTTTAACTTTTTTCTTTAATGTTAAAATGTATGTTTTTTTCTGTGTGTTAAAGAAGGCTTTTTTAGGAAGAGAAATAATACTTTCTATAAAACACAATTCCTTTAATTTTGCTTTCAAATTTTTGTTGTTCAAGTTTGCCAAAATACCATCAGGAATTACTATGTTTGCTGTTCCACCTTCGCGTAATGAACGAACAATCCATTCTACAAACATTGACTCGATTCCCAGACCACCCCATGTAAAATCAGTGGTCAGCTTTTTTATGTCAGCAGACCCATTCTGAACATATGGAGGATTTGCAAGTATTAAGTCAAAAGCATCTTCTTCTATGTGCTCTAAAGTTCCTAAAGTACTTTGTTTTAAAATAAAGGATTCATTCAAAAATTCATTTGTAAATAACTTTGTAAATTCAGAACTTTGATAATTCGCAAGCATTTTTGAAAAATATATCAGTGAATTGGCTTTCGCTAAGATAATTGTTTTATCCCCATTATCCTCGCTGTATTTATCATATCCTATTATGGTTACTTTTTTACTAAACCTTTTATTTGTTGGTTCATATTTATAAAATTCGTTTAGTCTATCACCGATAGCTTCCAACAAAAACTTTCCTACCCCGCATGCAGGATCGCAAATGCTCATTCCACTTTTTATGTCAACCATTCTCACCATATTGTCCACTATTTTTAATGGCGTAAAGAACTGTCCCATGTTTTTTGAATCTGAATCCTCTTTTAAAAACGATTCAAAGAGTTGAGATTTGAAATCCTTAGATATATTGATGAATTTACCATTCCTTTTTTCATAATCTGCAAATGCTTTTAATATTGCTTTGAATGTTTTTGCATCACCATCATCTTCATGAAAAACGTTCCCGTTGATGATACCTGTTCCGTCTTTTGCGACAGGAAAAAGTTTTTTCATTTGAGAACGAGCACCATTGTCGCTTAAATATGTGTTTAAAACATCTATTTCTGTAGCATGCTCATATAGGTTATACAAATATTCAAAGGAATATATACCTGTTAACACATTATTATCACTCAAATATTTGAACAAGAATAATTCTACAAATGTATATAAGGCAGTACTCGGCGAAACACTTTTTGTTATCCAGAGTTTTTGATGAATTTGTGAAGCTAAATCTTTGGGATTTAAATATACTTCTTTTAAAATATTATCATTTGTCTGAGTAATTGATGATAAAACTCTTTTTATTAACAACTCAGTTTCTTTAGGCATAGTTGAAGGAAAAATCTGAGTTCTAAGTGGATTACCATGTTCATCGCATATTTGGTTTCCTGTTAAAGGATTTATCCAAATATTTTTATTTGAATCTCTAACTATGTAGATCTTGGCCTTAATTCTTTTTGCAACATCAAATTCTTGCTTAATTGCATCTTCTATTTGTTTTTTTGAGTTCAATTCTCCGTCATCTTTGGATTCTACGCACAAAACGATTTCCTTGTCTGGCGATACAATTAAGGCATCTGGTTTTTTTCTTAATACTTTTGAATCAGATGTGTGTTTGTTTATTATCTTATTTTTAATCAAGTCGGAAATAGTTGTTGCTCCAATATCGTAAACTCGCCATTCTCCTATGTAAATGGGTCTGCTAAATTCTTTGCTTTGTTTTAATTGCTCACTCATTTTCTTCGTTCTCCAATTCGTTAGAAATCAAATCAGTTAAAAATTGATTTATGCTATATCCACGACTTTCTTTTTTTCTTCTTTGCACCTCATCTACCATTTTCTGATAGAGAATAGGGGGCAATCTTAAAGGAATCGGCACTTTTTGCTTTGTCGGGATAGCTGATTTGTTCACAATCCCACCTCCATTTTTTGATATCAT
>JAZNYA010000096.1:0-4195 GCA_045594145.1 Candidatus Stercoripulliclostridium sp.
TTTTTCTTTTATGACCAACCAATCATATTACGATTAGAAAATTTTCCGAGAACGTTTTTATTTTGATTCTCATCAAAAATCAGAAGCAAAATTCACCTGAGAAAACCCAAGCAATTTAATTAAGTTTTGCCTTAGAATCCGTTCTGGAAGACGACATGATTTCAAAAGCGTATTTGTATCCAATACAAATAATTTTCTTAGGACTACATAAGTTTACATAATCGCAATCAAATACAAGCCAAAATTTTATTTTGAGCCAAATTTACAATAGGGCTTTGGAAAAAAACTTAAGCTTTTTAAATGCCAAATCCCCTATTGAATTTTTGCCGTTTTTTAAAGTTTTAAGCCAAAATATTGCTATTTTTCAATTATTCTATCAATGCACTCACTAAGAGCAATCTTAAAGTGTTGGTAAGTTAAACCGCCTTGCAAATATGCAATATAAGGTTCTTTTATGGGAGCATCGGCAGAAAGTTCGATACTTGCACCTTGCACAAACGTACCTGCAGCCATAATAACTTCATGGTCATAACCGGGCATAGCCCATGGCTCCGGAGTAACGTACGAATCTACCGGCGAAGAATATTGTACGCCTTGAATAAAGGTTATAAGTTCTTTTGCCGTATTAAATTTTATTGAGCAAATTACGTCTTTAGGAAGCGTTAATGGGTTAGGTTTTACTTCATAACCAAGCAAATCGAAGGAAATTGTAGCCAAAACCGTGCCTTTTACGGCATTTGCTACCGTTACGGGAGCTAGAAACAATCCTTCGAAGAACGGCATATAAGATGCATTATAAGAACCGACTTCCATGCCAATTGACGGAGCTGTTAGACGATAACCGACTTGGTCAACCCATTCTTTTTTACCTACAATATAACCACCGGTTGGTGCAATTCCACCACCTGCGTTCTTAATAAGCGAACCTACGCAAATATCCGCTCCAACTTGTGTGGGTTCTAACTTATCAATGAACTCACCATAGCAATTATCGACCATAATTACGGCATTTTTGTTATATTTTCTAACGAAATTGATGATTTTTTCTATTTTTTCGATTGATAAAGCATCACGCCACTCATATCCACGAGAACGTGTAATCATGACGACTTTGGGAGAATTATTTTTAAGATATTCGCCAACGGCATCAAAATCCACTTCATAATCCTTTAAGGGTATTTCATCATATTTTACGCCAAAATCTTTTAGTGAACCGATATTTTCGCCGGAAATTACTTCTTTTAAGGTATCATAAGGGGCTCCTGTAACGCAAAGCAACGTTTCATTAGGACGGAGCAAACCAAAAAGAGCAAGCGTCAAAGCATGAGTGCCGGACACAATATTGGGAGAAACAATTGCGGACTCTGCACCAAACACCGTAGCAAATACCGCAGAGAGCGTATCTCTAGCGATATCGTCGTATCCATATCCGGTCGTTCCGGAAAAATGCCTTGTTGCAACACGATGTTCACGGAATGCATTTAGGACTTTTCTTTGATTATAAAGTGCTATATCGTTGTCTATAACCTTAAAAATAGGCTCTGCTAGTTTTTCGGCTTTTTCGATGATTTCTTGCGTTTTTCTGTTCATTTTACACACCTACATTATGAAATATGTTATATTTTAGAATACTTTTATAAGTTTTAAGCAGTCATCCAGGACTTCTTGCATGGTTTTTTGCACGTCAACAAAATGAGCGAACTCTTTGTAACGATTGTTAAACCACGTGTCTTGTCTTTTGGCATATTGACGAGTATTAATATCTATTTGCTCTTTGACTTCCGCTAGAGATTTTTTTCCTTCAAAATACCCCGCCCATTCTTTATAACCAATCGCTTGCATCGACTGTAGTTCAAAACCATATCCTTTGTCCAACAATGATTTTACTTCCCCTTCCAGTCCTTCACTAAACATTTGGTCTATTCTTAGAGTAATTCTCGACCTTAGTTCACTGCGTTCTCTTTTTGTAATAAACATTGTAACAGGCTCTACGGGGCAAAACTCCATTGTTTGACTAGATATAGGCTTTCCTGTGTTTAAGACGACGAAAAGAGCCCTAAGCACACGTACAGTATTGTTATGATGATATTTTTCCGCACTAATTGGGTCTAATTCCTTTAAACGTGCGTGCATATACTCGGAGCCTTTTTCTTCAAGTTCTCTCTTCAAACTCTCTTTTAATTCGGGATTGTCGCTACCGCCACCATATTCCATTTTATATAAAAGAGAATCCATATAAAGTCCCGTTCCACCTACTATAACCGGAATTTTACCACGAGAACGGATATCTTTTATAGTTTCCAACGCCCTTTCTCTAAAATCCACCACAGTAAACGGCTCATCCGGATTAACTACGTCGATTAAATGCTGAGCTACAGGGCAATCAGTCTCTTTTGCGGTACCAACGTCCATACCACGATAAATTTGCATAGAATCGGCGGAAATAAGTTCTCCGTTTATTCTTTTAGCAAGTTCTACGGCAAGCGTAGATTTACCGGTCGCTGTTGCACCACCTACGATAATCATACACGTCTCCTAAACAATTTTTCAAATTCTTTGCGAGTATAAACCATCGCAGTTGGCCTTCCATGCGGGCATTGTAGTGGCATATTGCCATCGTTGAAGAAATCCATAACCAACTCGATTTGCTCGTTTCCAAAAGCCTTTCCGCCCTTAATTGCCGACTTACAGGCAATTTGAGCAAGCTTATCTTTACCAAGCTCGATAACGCTGGAGATTTTGCCTTGCTTTAGTTCCTGAGCAATTTCCGTAAGAAGTCCATTAACGTCCAATTTTTCTGCGATAAGCGACGGAACGCCGGTAACTTTTAAAGAATTAATACCAAAATCTTCCACTTCCAAACCAATTTCCAACAATGCCTTAGCATTTTCCAGAATTAGAGAGATTTCTTCGGCTCCGTTTTCATAAATGTAAGGAATCATTAGCGGTTGAACGGTTACGGCTTTACTTTCCCAATCGAGAAGCAATCTATCGTATATAATACGCTCATGCATTGCGTGTTGGTCGATAAAAATAACCTTGTCTTCACATTCAATAGCTAAATACGTATCAAAGAATTGGCCTACAACGGTATAATTCTTAACCTTTTTAAACACTTCGGCGTGAGTTTCTTGCTCTATAATGGTTTCAACCGATTTATTAGGCGTAATTATTGAAGAAGCTTCCGTGATTTTGTTTTCCGATACGTATTTCTTTTCTTCTTCCACCGGGTCTAGCGTGATAAACGTGGGTTGGCTAGGTGTAAAAAGACTACTTCTAGACTCGTTTACCGCTCCAAAAGAAGAAGCTTTTCCACGAACAAGACTTAGAGCTTCTTCAAAACTCATTTCTTTCTTTTGTTCCGCACCCCTATCGTCTTTTTGCTCCCCTATCGATGCAAAGAGTGGCGTTTTTTCTTCATTTTCGTCAGAAACAGCCGAAAAATCAGCCATCAAACTTTGACGTTTTTGGAGCTCATGACCTTCCAAAGCACGCATTACAACCCTATAAACTTGGCCATAAACCTTCCTTGCATTTTGGAAACGCACTTCTTTTTTGTTCGGGTGCACGTTTACGTCAACTTCATCAAACGGCATTACAATATTTAGCACGTAAATTGGGAAACAACGACTCATAAGTCTTGTTCCGTATGCGTTTTGAATTGTTGCCGATAAAATTTGGTCGGTAATCACTCTGCCGTTTAGTATGACAATTTGGAAATTACGATTGTTTTTATAAATTTCTTGTGGCGAAATATATCCGCTAACCCGAATTCCTTCCGTAGCATCGTCTTGTATTTCTATAAGAGAATTAGCGATTTTAGGTAAAAATACGCTTTCTACTGCACTTTTTAACCCTTCTCCAGATGATGAATAGGTTAAATTTCCATCAACATAATAATTGATTGCGACTTCCGGATTTGAAAGTATGAGTCTAAAAACATGCTTGGTAACCAAACTTTCTTCCGTGGATTTTGAAGAAAGAAATTTAAATCTTGCCGGCGTATTGTAGAAAAGATTGCTAACTCTTATGGAAGTTCCTTGAGCGTGAGCACAATCTTCTAGTCTCGTTTCACCGTTTTTAGCATATAAACGTGCACCATGTTCGCTTTCGAAGTATTTTGAACAAATTTCAAACTCGGAAACAGCGGATATAGATGCAAGAGCTTCACCCCTAAAGTCGGAGGCCAAGCGGT
>JAZNYA010000097.1:0-6154 GCA_045594145.1 Candidatus Stercoripulliclostridium sp.
GAAGTAGCTCCCTCTTGACCAGGCTTTACGTTTCCAGTGCTAAAGCACATGAGTTTATACTATCGTATTTACTCTCATTACTCCCAATAGCTATTATTCAATCAATAACTTTCTTCGTTGTTGGTGGTATAATCGATACTAGTATATTTAGTATCACTATCCTGTTTGGAATATTGCTTTCCATTGTAACGTCATTAATCTTCATAAGTTTGGGCATATTGCTTGGTTCAATATGCAATGAAAAAGCTATCGGCGGTGTAGCATCAATAGTCATCGCAGGACAATCCGTATTAAGCGGTATGTGGTTTCCACAAGAAGGTTTAGATGAAGGCATGGTCACTTTCATGAAATGCTTACCTTTCAAAAACGCCACCGACTTAATTCAAAACGCTATAAATGGCATCAATAATGGTTTTGATGATTTTTTAAAGCCACTACTTATCCTTTTAGCATATACCATAGTCGTTTTTGTTTTAGCAATCTTTGTGTTTAAAAACAAAATGAAATCTAAATAACGTTTTTATCACAATAAAATAATCCCTAAGTTTAGGGATTATTTTATTTCTTATAAACCATGGTCGTGATGCTGTGTTTTGGAATTTTAACACTCCAGGAAATCTTTCCACCTTCCGTCGTTTGTGTATTTATTCCATCCAAACTAGTAGTGTGAATTTCACAATACTTATATTCGTTTGGCAAGCGACCAACATAAAGGTCGACATCTTCGCCACTATTAATGAAAACACTGACCAGTTCTCCGTTAGGATTTAAAAACGAACAGCTTCTGAGCGTATCTCCAACCTTTTCCGCCGTCTTAAGTTCACCACTAACTCTAACGGCACCCTTATTAATGAACTTTGTAAACTGTCCAAACGCAAAATATCTTAATGGGATTTGCAGGTCGTTTTTGTCTTCTACGTTAACGTACAAAAGGCCATCTTCATAATGGTAACAAGATACTCCCAGCCAGTACTGCCAAGTGGTTGCATTAAGATAAACCAAGTCATCCATAACAACGTTTGCAATAGTAAAAGCGGGGTTCATATCATCCCTTCTTCCGTTTTGCATTTGGCACCATTCGGTCATTGAAACTTTAAGTTCAGGATACCTTTCTTCTATGTATGTATTAAAAGCTTTCTTTTCTTCTACACTTGCCCAATAGCTATGTGCATCGACGTGCGTTAAGTTCTTCCTAACGATTTCAGATGCCATTAGAGTTTCTAAATACTCGTATATCCTGCCGGCAACAACGCCGCTTTCATAGATTGAAACTTTAACGTTTTCAAGCAAAGGACGAGTGTTTTTTTCAGTTATGAAAACTTCATAAAAATCCCTAAGTTCTTGTGGCTCGTAATGACAACCTTCTTGTCCCCCCTTCCACTCCCACTCAGGTTCGTTTACGGGAGAAAGTGCTACAACCGGAACTCCTTCGTTTATAAAATGTTCTGCTACGTCACAAAAATACTTTGAGTATGCTAAATAGTTTTCCGGCGAAATATTACATTTGCCGTCACTACTGTGCCCCTTTCCATTTTTCGTCATAGAGTTAGGTGGACTATTGGCAAACAAAACGACTTCGCTCGCACCATATTTAAGTGCTAAGTTTAGCATATATCTTCCGTTTGCGTCACGATTAAAATCATAACCGCCGTCTTCCGTAAGAAAACTTTCTACAGTACGCCAATAATGCGAATATTTCCCCTTATCTTTGGTTACGGCGGCACCCAAATTATATCTATACACGTCTAGACCCAATCCGGTTTTATCATCATATAATAATCTAGCTATTGCTTCTCTAACGTCTTCTCCGCCTTCGGTAACGTAATCCCAGCCACCTATGTCCGGTGCCCACCAGCAACCTGATGCACCAAAACCTTCTTCTATGGTTTGATAGGTTTTATCTAGGTCGTAAATAATTTTGTTCTGCATAAAAACTCCCCCGTGAATCATTCCCGAAAGCATTAAAACTAGCGTCACCGCACAAAGTATTATGGCGATTAGTATTTTAAATTTCACTTTGCAATTTCCTTTAGTGTTTCAGCAAGTTTCAAAATAGCACGTCCCCTATGGCTTATCTTATTTTTTGCTTCTGCACTTGCTAAACCAAAACTCATATTTAAATCCAAAGAAAAAAACAAATTATCGTATCCGAATCCGTTTTCGCCCGTTTCTTCTTCCAAAATTAAGCCTTCCGTAGTGCCTTCAGCATGAATATGCTCTCCGTTTGGAAAATAAAGCACTAAGCTTGCGTGGAACCTAGCGGAGCGGTCTTTTATCCCTTGCATTTCTTGCAATAGTTTAGCTCTATTGGAAGCATCCGTTGCGTTTTCTCCGCTATACCTTGCAGAATACACACCCGGAGCTCCGCCTAAAGCATCGACAATTAAACCACTATCATCGGCAAGTACTATTTTACCCGTTAATAGCGATATTTCTTTTGCCTTTTTTAGAGCATTGCCATAGAAAGTATCTGAATCTTCAACAACGTCCACAGCAATACCCAAATCTTTTAGTGATTTTACGTCGTAATTATCACCTAAAATTTCTCTAAATTCTCGAACTTTGTTTTTATTTCCACTTGCTACTATAATTTCCATAAAATCTTCTCCTAAATCCAATTAAATTATAGCAAAAAAGCCCTTCCTTGACAATATGCATTTTACATTTTTTTCCTATTTATTTCTAAGTATTTGTATTACAAATAAGTTTAACCTTCTCCATTTATTTGACAAAGAATTTTTAGCATAATATAATTAAAAAAAGTGCAAAGGAGTTTTTTGTTTTATGGCGAAGATTGTTGCTGAAGGCTTGACCTTCGACGATGTACTACTCGTTCCCCAGTATTCCAACGTTTTACCTAAGGATGCTAACCTTTCTACAAAGTTAACCGACACCATCAAACTTAATATACCGCTAATTTCTGCAGCAATGGACACCGTTACTGAATCCGGTCTTGCTATTGCCATGGCTCGTGAAGGCGGTTTGGGTATCATCCACAAAAATCTTTCTATTGATGAACAAGCTACCCAAGTTGACAAAGTTAAGAGAAGTGAGCACGGCGTTATAACCGACCCCTTCTTCCTTTCTCCCAGCCATAGTGTTGCAGAAGCAAATGCGTTGATGGGCAAATATAAAATTAGCGGCGTACCGATTACTGAAGGCACCAAACTCGTAGGTATTCTTACTAACCGTGACCTTCGCTTTGAAACCAATTATAACCAACCTATCGCCAACGTAATGACAAAAGACAATCTCATTACCGGCCCCGTTGGTACAACCCTTGAACAAGCCCAAAAGATTCTTGGTAAACACAGAATCGAAAAGCTCCCCCTAGTAGATGATGAAGGAAACCTTAAAGGTCTAATCACCCTAAAAGATATTGAAAAATCTATCCAATATCCTAATAGTGCAAAAGATGCAAACGGCAGACTTCTCGTAGGTGCTGCAGTTGGTGCCGGTGCAAACTATCTAGATAGAGTTAAAGCTCTTGTTGATGCTAAAGTTGATATCATCGCTATTGATACCGCACACGGACACAACCAAGGCGTTCTTAACGTAGTTTCTAACATAAAGAGCAAATTCCCCACCCTACCCGTTATCGCAGGTAACGTAGCTACCGCTGCTGCAACAGAAGCTCTAATTAAAGCCGGTGCAGACGTTGTTAAGGTTGGTATAGGCCCCGGTTCAATTTGCACCACTCGTGTTGTTGCAGGTATTGGCGTTCCGCAAATTACCGCAATTATGGATTGTGCAGAAATGGCAGACAAATACGGCAAACGTATTATTGGTGATGGTGGCGTTAAGTATAGCGGAGACATCATTAAAGGTCTTGCTGCAGGTGCAAGTGCAATCATGCTTGGTAGCCTTCTCGCCGGCACTCAAGAATCTCCCGGTGCTCTTGAAATTTACCAAGGCAGAAGCTTCAAGGTATATCGTGGCATGGGCTCCATGTCCGCTATGGAAGCAGGTAGCAAAGACCGTTACTTCCAAGAAGATGCAAAGAAACTCGTTCCCGAAGGCGTTGAAGGTAGAGTTCCCTATAAGGGCGTTCTTTCCGATGTCATTTACCAATTGGTAGGCGGTATTCGTTCAGGTATGGGTTACTGCGGTAAAGCAACCATTGAAGAACTCCGCACTTCTTCCGAATTCATTAAGATTACCAGTGCATCACTAGTAGAAAGCCACCCCCACGACATTTCCATCACTAAGGAATCTCCCAACTACTCACCCAAGGGCTAAAAATCACACAACATAAAAGAGTTCCAAACTGGAACTCTTTTTTTTGTTAAATCAGAATACAAATAACTCCACCCTTTCCTTCGTTGACAATCCTATTAACCGTCTTACGAAGTTTTCTTTGGCAATCGGTAGGCATATTTCCTATTTTAGAATCCAGGTCTTCTTTTACAAGACTCGAAAGTGGCTTCCCAAACATATTGGTATTCCATATTCTCTTTTTATCATCATGGAACTCGTTCATAAGGTAATTTAGCAAGTCTTCCGATTGCTTTTCCGAACCTATTAACGGATTAACTTCCGTTTCTACATCCACTCGCATCATATGGATAGAAGGAGCTTTCGCTTTTAGTTTTACGCCAAATTGAGTTCCCTTTCTTAGCAATTCGGGTTCTTGAAGCTCCATTTCATCCATCGTAGGCAATACTACGCCATAACCAGTTTCTTGTACTTCGCCTATTGCTACTTTTAGCTTTTCATACTGTTTGTATGCATCGGACGCTTTCATTAAATAACTCATAAGGCCATATTCATCTTCTATTTCTACGTCGCACTCTTGAGATAACGTTTTATAGAAAAGATTGGCTTTGGGCTTGAACGCTACGTTAAGTACGCCTTCTCCGGAATCAACTTCAAAATCAGGTTCATCATCAAAGTATTCTTCCATACCGCTAGTGTTTATAACGTTCGTAAAGTCTTTTATCTTTACACTTCCCACACCTTCTCTTAGTTTGTTAATTAATAGTTTAATTAAAGGATGGCTTCCCTTTAACGCCCTAATCCATTTAGGAAGTTTCACGTCTATTCTCTTTAACGGAAACTCCATAAGAACGGAAGAAAGCACTTTTTCCAAAGCTTCCTTACCTGCTGTAAGTACGTTTAACGGAGTAACGCTTACACCATATTTTTCTTGCAATGCACCTGCTAACGTTACGGCTTCTTCGCTTTCCGGTTTAGCACTATTCAAAACGACCACAAACGGCTTTCCTATGCTCGAAAGTTCTTTTATAACTCTTTCTTCGCTGGGAACGTAATTTGCACGAGAAAGCTCTCCTATCGTGCCATCCGTCGTAATTACAATACCAACGGTAGAATGTTCTCTTATTACCTTTTCCGTACCAAGCTCTGCTGCACGTTCAAAAGGCATGCTTTCTTCACCCCAAGGCGTTTTAACCATCCTGGGCTTGCCGTCTTCTTCGCTACCAATCGCTCCGTTTACAAGATAGCCAACACAATCTATCATCCTTATCCTAGCACTATTATCATTAACTTTAATAGGTACTGCTTCGCTGGGAACAAACTTGGGTTCCGTTGTCATTATGGTTTTCCCTTCCGCAGATTGTGGCAATTCGTCCTGTGCCCTTTCACGTGAATATCCGTCAAGAGCAACGTCTAAAACCAACTCTTCCATAAATCTCTTAATGAACGTAGATTTACCTGTTCTCACCGGACCTACAACGCCAACGTAAACGTCTCCGTTTGTTCTTTTGGCAATGTCTTCATATATATCAAATGTCTGCATAGACGCCTCCAAATTATGTTTGGTAAAGTCTATGATGATGACTCGTAAATTATGCAAAATTTAAGCCCCTTAAAATTAAGAGGCCAATTGGTGATTGTTTTATTTATCCAAGTACTTTTTCTAAATAGGCTATCTTTGCTGAGCAACAGAATATATGCATTGCTATCTTTAACTCATCCATTGGTGGCAAGGTAGGAGCAATTCTTAGGTTGCTATCATCGGGGTCGTTTTTGCAAGGATAGGTTGCACCGGCACCGGTAAATACCACGCCTGCTTCTTTTGCTAATTGAACGGTTCTCTTTGCCGTTCCTTTTTCCAAGAAGCAAGAAATAAAATATCCGCCCCTAGGTTCGTTCCATTTTGCAATACCAGTTTCAAAGTCGGATCGTAGCCATG
>JAZNYA010000098.1:0-2782 GCA_045594145.1 Candidatus Stercoripulliclostridium sp.
TAAATCTTCCCGTCGTTCTACACACCCACTGCACCACCGGTCTTGCTTTCATGACTTGCTTAAAGGCTGTAGAGGCAGGCGCGGACGTTATTGATACCGCTACTTCTTGCTTTAGCGGTGGTACTTCTCAACCCGCAACCGAAACCCTACAATATGCTCTTGCACAAATGGGTTACGATACCGGTCTTGATGCAGACGTTCTTAACGCAGTTAACGATTTCTTCAAGCCCATCCGTAACGAATATCTCGACTCTGGGCTACTAGACCCCAAGGTTATGGCTACCGATACCCAAGCATTAAACTACAAAATCCCCGGCGGTATGCTCTCCAACCTTATCAGCCAACTTAAAGCTCAAAATGCTATTGATAAACTCCCCGAAGTTCTACTTGAAACTCCCAGAGTTCGTGCAGACCTTGGCTATCCCCCGCTAGTAACCCCCATGAGCCAAATGGTAGGCGTACAAGCAGCCACCAACGTTCTCCTTGGCGAACGCTATAAGACCATCGGTAAAGAAGTTAAGGCTTACTGCCGTGGTGAATACGGCAAAGCTCCCGGCGAAATCAACGCTGACCTTATGGCAAAGGCTTTGAACGGAGAAACCCCCATTACCTGCCGTTTTGCAGACACTCTCGAACCCCAATTCGACAAGGTTAAAGAAGAACTTGCCGGCGTTGCAAGAAGCGAAGAAGACGTACTTTCCTACATCGCTTTCCCCGCTCAAGCAGAAAAATTCTTTGCCGAACGTAAGGCTCAAGAAGAAAAAGTAGTAAAATACACTATCGAAGAGATATAAGGAGATAGATTATGATTAACGCTGTTGAATCCGTAACCATCGGCGAATCCTTTGCTCTAGCCGGCGTTTCCATGGGCATCATTATCGGCGTTCTCGCCGCTATAATGGTTCTCATATATCTTATGAGCGGTGCTTTCAAGCTCATGGAGAAATACAACCCCGAACTAAAAGCAAAGCTTGATTCCCTGTTCAAGAAAAAAGGTGAAGAAGCTAGCGTTCCCACTCCCGAAACCAAGAAAGACGCTCCCACCGCTCCCGGTAGCTGTGGCGAACTCATTCTAAAGAAGGTTAAGGACCGTGAAGCCGCTCTCATCATGGCAATCGTAGCAGACCAAATGCAAACTCCCCTAAACGAGTTGCGTTTTAAGTCCATATCACTCGTCGAAGACGAACAAAAAGCTGAATAATATTAGGAGTATAACTATGGCAAAATATAAAGTAAGTCTAAATGGTAAAATTTATGAAGTAGAAGTAGAAAAGGGCGAAGCTATCCTTCTTGATGAATATGAAATCGTTTCCCCCAAAGCAGCTCCCGCTCCCGCACCCGTAGCATCCGCACCCGCATCAGCTCCCGCTCCCGCATCTGCACCCGCAGTTAACGCAGGCGAAAGTGCTGTTAAAGCTCCTTTGCCCGGCGTCGTCGTTGCAGTTAAGGCTCAAGTAGGCCAAGCTGTTAAGGCAGGCGAAGCAGTAGTTATCATCGAAGCAATGAAGATGGAAAACGAAATCGTTGCTCCCGTAGCAGGCACCGTTAAAGCTATCTACGTTCAAAAAGGTGCCAGCGTTCAAACCGACGCTCCCTTGTTTGAAATCGCATAAAGGAATTAACCATGGATATAGGACAAATTTTCGTTGACCTTGCCAAAGGTTCAGGATTTGCACAGCTAGGCATGCAATGGCAAAATGCCGTCATGATTATACTTGCTTGCTTCTTCCTTTACCTAGGCATTAAAAAGAAGTTCGAGCCACTCCTTCTTGTCGGTATTGCGTTTGGTATTCTTCTTACCAACCTACCCCAAGCATCAGAAGCAGACCTAATCTATCACCCTGAGTGGTGGACCGGTCCCGATGCAGTAGAAAACGGCGTAAACTATCTTAACGTTCTCCAACACGGCGGTCTACTCGACATCCTTTATATCGGCGTTAAGACGGGCGTTTACCCCTGCCTTATCTTCATCGGCGTAGGTGCCATGACCGACTTCGGCCCCATGATTGCCAACCCCAAGAGCCTTCTTTTAGGTGCTGCAGCTCAGCTCGGCATATTCACGGCTTTCATAATGGCAATTATCTTTGGATTCAATCCTTCCCAAGCTGCATCCATAGGTATCATCGGTGGAGCAGACGGCCCCACGGCTATATGGCTAACCAAGTCTCTCGCTCCCGAGCTCCTTGCAGCAATCGCTATCGCAGCATACAGCTACATGGCTCTAATACCCATCATCCAACCCCCGATTATGCGTCTTCTTACCACCAAAAAGGAACGTGCAATCAAGATGGAACAACTCCGTGAAGTTAGCAAGAGCGAAAAAATCGTATTTCCCATCATGGTTACGATTTTCTGCTGTCTCCTTCTCCCCAGCGTTGCTCCCCTACTCGGTTGCTTGATGTTCGGTAATCTTCTCAAAGAATGTGGCGTAACCGAAAGACTTTCCGACACCGCTCAAAACGCACTTATGAACATTGTCACCTTGTTCCTGGGCATCTCTGTTGGTGCAACCGCTCAAGGTGCTGCGTTCTTATCTTTCGACACGATAAAGATAGTCGTTCTCGGCCTTGTCGCATTTAGCCTTTCCACCATGGGCGGTCTGCTCATCGGCAAGCTCATGTGCTTCGTTACCAAGGGCAAGATTAATCCCCTTATCGGTGCAGCAGGCGTTAGTGCCGTTCCTATGGCAGCTCGTGTTGCTCACTCCGAAGGCCTTAAAGCCAACCCCAAAAACTTCCTACTCATGCACGCTATGGGTCCCAACGTCGCAGGCGTTATCGGC
>JAZNYA010000099.1:0-3828 GCA_045594145.1 Candidatus Stercoripulliclostridium sp.
ATTGGAGAAGGTTGCATTGTAGCCGTCTACCGGTACGTTTTCACGGTAGAAGGCGACGTCGATGGTCTTCTTGTTAACTACTACCGAGTAGGTTAACTCGCCCTTGAAGTTCTTTTCATCTATTTCCACGGTATATAAATAGGTACCGGTTCTTAGGATTTGTCCACGAGCGTTAACGTCGAACTCGGTGTTCTTGGTCTTAAGTCCGAGCGGGAAGGTGGTAAAGGTGGGGCTAACCAGTGGTTCACCATAGGTGAAGGAGTTAGCGGAAACGCTTATGGTTGCGTTTGCCTTAACGACTTCCACTCTCATCTTGAAGATGAAGGTTTCAAAGTTCACGGTATCTTCGGGGGTGAAGATTACTTCCACGCCGTCATAGAAGCCAACGTCGCCGAGAACGGTGTCTTTGTTAAGGTAGCGGAAGGAACCTACTACGCCACTCTTACCGCTGACGTAAACGATGCTACCACCGCTTATTGCACCGCTATGGAGAGCGGAGCCGTATACGACGGGTTCGAGAGCGGGGAGCGTGCTTTCCCCTTCTATTGCCTTTGCTTTGAAGATATTAAAGAGTGCGGAAGAAGAGCCTTCATAGTTGGAGTCAACTATGGTTACGGTTACTTCATATTGTCCTGCTTCCACAGCGTTAGGTACGTTTAGGTTACCCTTTCTGAAGGCATAGGTTACTCTAATACCACTATCAAGAGTGATATCGGGGTATAGAGCGGAGCCGGTGTAGTACTTTTCAAGGTTATCGAACTCTATGCTCAAGGTTGCCTTGGTAACGGTTATGGGAGCAAAGCAAGTTGAAGTTCCGTAGTTGACGTTGGTGGGGGTGAAGACGAGTTCTACTTCACGAACGCCTACGCTAACGTCGTTTCTTTCGGGTTCTGCAAAGCTGAAGGTACCGTGGATGATATCACCGCCTTCGGCTTCTGCAACGCCACCGGTTATGCCGGAAGCCTTCAAGGGCATGCCGTACTTGATGGGCGTTAAGGAAGGTATGGTTACGATGGTTACGCTTGCACGAAGGATGTTGAGCCTTGTCTTTACGCTACCCGTCATATTGGGGTGATTTACTATAGTCATAGTAACGTCGTAGATACCTACGTTAGCGGGAACGTCGGTGGTGCCAACGTTGGTGCCTTGGGGGGTATATACGATTTGCAAATAATCCAAGCTGACGCCATCGGAAATTATGGGAGCGATGTAAACGGGGTTTACGGGGTTATAAACGAAGCTATAACCTGCTTGTGGAACTTCGATGGTGGCAGTTCTCTTAAGGATGGTATAGGGGAAGGTGGCGGTACCAACGTAATAAGGATTGTTGAGTACGCTTACTTCCACTTCATATTCGCCTGCATCGGTGGGCGGTAGCGTGCCATAAGAATAGCTCTTGCCCTTGGAGAAGTAGTTGAACTTCAAATAGGATTTAGCGATGCCAAAGTCCTTTGTTACAACCCCGTCTTCGTCCTTCACGACTACTTGTGCGGTGACGTCTACGTATTCGGCATAGGTGGTACCTTCTTCCATTTCACTCCTTATGCCCAGGTCGTTTAGCATATAAGCATCAATATAATCGCTTACGTCGTACTTTTCTACCTTATAGGTGAAGGTATATTCGCCGTCATGCGAGCCACTTAGTTCGGTGCCGTTTGCCCCTATTATATCTTCGCTTATTGCTATAGTTACAACGTATTCGCCTACTTCCTTAATTTCGGTTACGGGAGTGCCGTTAAGAGTAATACTCTTAAAGTACAAGTCGTTTTCGCTGGGAACGTATGCGGTGCCAATTAGTGCGAGTCCAAGGTCGGATATGGTTACAGCCTTGTCGTCATAGAACTTGGCGGTATTTGATACTGCAAAATCGGTTATCTTTCTCTTTACGAATACTTGGAATTCCTTGGTGAAGCGTTCGTAGTCGGGGTGGATTACGGTTACCATTACCGTTCTTCCTTCAAGATACTTGCCAAGGTCGCTTGCAGTTGCGGTGTAATCGGGGTTATCGGTAGTTACGGTATATTCGAAGTTTGCGATTTCATATACCTTTTCTTGCTCGGGCGTTAGCGTCGCTTGCTCTGCAAGATATGCGTTAACGAGCTTCAACGTGGGCTTTACGTTACCCAGCTTTTCGCCTTCATACAATATGACGTAGCTTTCATCGGTTGCAATCATGGAAGCCTTAACGACGTCAACTGCAATTTGCATGCGTTCTACGTTATAATCGTCGATATCTTCGGGGGTGAATACGTATTCAGCCATAGCCCCTACTCTTATGATTTCATTGGGGTTAGCCCATTCTACCTTACCGGCTACGCCGAAGGAGTCCTTTAGCTTAATGCTAAAGCTACTTAGCGGTGAGCCGTAAACGACGCTACCGAAGGACGAAATTTCCACGTCGTTTGGCGTGATGCCGGCACTTGCACCCTTTACGTTAACGTATGCGGTAACGATGGGGGCACTTACGCTTGCACCATCGTTTTTGGGTACGAAGGTTAGTTCTACCGGGCGTTTGTTTGCCTTATCCATCTCCCTATTTTGATAGTCTTGGGTTAGGGTGAAGGAGCCTTCTATTGCTCTGCCGTTGCTCTTAATATATACGCCACCGGTGTTTTCAATGATGTAATTATCATTAATTTTTTCGCCAAGCTCTATTTCCTTAAGGTCGGGAACGACTACGTCGAGTTCAACTGCCGTAGTGATATAAAGCTCTACGTTTTCTATGTGACCGACGTAGTTTCCGTCGTGCAAGGTGATGCCTACGATATAGGGAGCATAAACGACTTCGCCATCCACAACCATCGTCTTTACGGAATACGGAGCAAGCACGGAGTTATCGTAAGTGATGGTAAAGTATGCGTTGTCGCCGTAAGCGAGTGCCTTAGTCAAAGTGGGTTCAAGCTTAATTGCTTCCGCCATGAACTCACGGTATACCTTTTGCTTGCCGTCTTCGAGCACAGCACCATCAATGGTGATAAGGTCGCTTACGTCCCTTTGTGAAACGTAAACGGTCATTTCAACTTGTATGCTGTTATAGTTTTCGTTTTCGGGAACGAACTCTATCGTTATATTTCTTTCGCCTACTCTATATGCGGAAACGTCGGTGACGAGCTTCCAAGAGCCGTAAATTTCGGTTTCGGCATTGGATTCGAAGTAAACTTCGCCAACGTTATAGGTGAAGGCTACTTCATCACGCATACTATTAAATAGTATGGTTCCGTTATTGCCATCAACTCTCGGCATATTGCGAACGACAAGGTCGCCCTTTGCGATTGCCATAACGGTTTGACGAGTGCCCTTATAGTTATTATCCACAAAGGTTATTCTTACGTCGTATTCGCCGGCGTTAACGGGAGCCGTCGCAGTATATTCGCTTACGTCCGCACCCTTCGTCTTATATTCATAGGTAGCAGTTTGAATTTCCACAGGAAGCATAAATACGGGAGCACCTTGCAACATGATTTCATCAATATTGATGGCTTCGCCGGTATATTTTGCGTTATATACGGTGTTCGGAGTCCACTTGAGTTCCGCCTTCTCTACTACCAAAGTAACGATTTCGACATGGAAGCAACCCCTATGGCTAAACACTACGATAACCTTATATTCGCCTGCATCAACGGGAAGTTTTTCGGTAAATTCGCCGAATACGTTGTTATAATAGGTTACGTTGTAATTTACGCTGGGGTGAGCGACTACGTTGCCGTTTTCCAGCGTAATATCGTTAAATGCGGGAGTTACGCCTACTATTTCGTTGCCGGTATAGGTTTGTTGCAAGCCATTAAATCCGGTATAGTTGGGTATGACGTAGTAGTTAACTACAAGGTC
>JAZNYA010000100.1:0-4205 GCA_045594145.1 Candidatus Stercoripulliclostridium sp.
GTAGGCGTAGCAATGACCCTTCCATCGGGAAGTTTTGCACTAACGTTTCCATCATTTGCAGCAACCCAACCAAGTTGCCACATTTTATGACATACGTCACATATTTGTTCTTTTATTTCTTGTATTTGTTCCATGCTTTCATACTAGCACAGGTTAAACAAAAAGTCAATCTCAACAAAAGATAGTTTTATATTTAATACGCTCCGCCAAGTGAGACGGTGGCGAACCAAGAATCAATTCGCTACTGTCTTTTTTAAGGATTATCAAAAGGCCCTATACCATTTTTCTCGGTTTGGTTTTTAATTGATATCAAATGTTAAAGTACATCTATTTTTGATTTGCATTTCTTGGAAATATCTGTTTTCTAATGGTATCCATTCATTAAAAAATCTGTTTGCCATAAACGGCGTATTGCGTTTTTTTATTCTCTCTCGTTGCAAAGGTGATGAAACGTCTAAAAATACTGATAAATCATAGAAATCAGCCAAATTAGGATGCATAGAATACACACCTTCTATAATCACCAACTTTTTAGGGGTTTCTTCTATCCAAGGAGAAAACTCAAAGGTAGCACAATCAAATTTTCTATAAACTACCTTCTTGTTTTGTTTTAAGGGTATTAATATCTCTTCCAAAAATCTTTCCTTATCTACGTTGCCACCAATTTCGGCATATCGATTTGCCGTTCTTTGTTCCGGACGCAAAAAGAAGTCGTCCATATGAAACACGGAACCATCATATATTTGCTCCAAGCTTTTACTTAACGTGGTTTTTCCACTCCCACTGCCACCTTCTATTGCAACAATGGCACTTCCTTTTTCAAGGAGTTCATCTATTTTAATAAACAACTGTAAATATGGCAAATACTTTTCGCTTATTATACGATACGACGGATGATAGTTTTCACGATAGGTTGCCGAATGGCTTATCGCCCCACAACCGCTTTTCTTCCATTTATCAAGTTCTTCTTCAAAATCTTCCAATGAAAAAGATAATTCTCCCGATTTGATAAGTTCCTTCACTTCTTCAAATCCATTTTCTAAACGTGACTTAGCTTCCGGCTCTTTTTGAGCAGACATAAAAAATAATTTAGCAAAGGTTTCCTTCTTCAAGCCACGATGCAAATAGGCAAGTGAGACACGAGCATAGCCGCCATCCAATATTTCGATATCGTCATCTTCATTGATTTGACAATCATCCAATTCTGCATTTATTCTTTCTATTATATCGCTAATAGACGTCACCAAGTGTTCGCATCCAAAATAGCTTTGATAAAGAAATTTAAAAATATCTTTTATTTCCATTTTTGGATGTTTTTTATAGTGATTTATTAATAAATTGCGAGTCGAGTTGTGCTGGCTCATATCCACCTTTTAATCTTTTAGATTTAAAACTTTAGGGTTATCCAACACCATAACAAGCATTGGAATTAATACTATTTGCACTATTATTCCGGGAACGGCATTGATAAAAGCTCCGGTTATGAAAGCAGTAAACGTAAAACCATCTCCATATATACCAACGCAAACGTACATGGCTACGCCCCATACCATCCTACCAATTATCATTGCAATAATCAAGGAACAATAGATAAAAATCTTCTTCTTTGGCATTAATTTATGCATTAATCCCGCAACGGCACCATAGGTAGCAAGCTCAAAAGCCATACAAACCGCCGTTGGAAATATGGGGGGCATTCCTAGGGTAAGCGAACGAAGCAAGGGAGCTATGAATCCAACAAGCAATCCCCACGGCCATCCACAAATAAAACCACATAGTAATATTGGGATATGTAATGGACACAGCATCGACCCTATTTCCGGGATTTGACCAGTTAGAAAAGGCATGACGTAGGCAAGTGCTAAAAACAACGCCGCCAATACCATTTTTAATATTTTTTTCCTATTTCTCACGCAACGCTCCTATAAACAAAAAATGTCATTATTCTTGCAAGAATAATGACACCTTCATAGCATCTTTAAATTATTAGTTTTTAAATCAATAAATTGAAAACTTCTGTTTTCGCAATGTTTTTCCAAACATCATTAATAATTATATTCTTTATTAACGTTGTTGTCAAGAATTTATGTTGGCGATAACGTTGCCTAGCTTTAATATGGCATCATCAATTAATGTTTTAACGTTAGACGATGAAACACCGGCAACGTAATTATTGCATTTATTCACGGGAAGCAATATGCGAACAGCATCGGCTCGACCAACGGCAACAGCCATTTTTTCGGTTATTTCACCAAGCAAAGAGTCTGCTATAACTATTCCTATAGGCCCAACTATGACGTCGGCTTTACGGCAAGCAACCAACACGGAATTTTCCCCGGTTGCAACGTTTTTAGCACCTGCTTTTAACATTGTAGACGTTGCAATAGCATTAGTACCAACAGCCGTTAAATCCACAAAGGGAAAGCGTGTGGTTATTTCTTTTACCAGTTGTGCTCCCAACTGACCGCCTTGACCATCAATAATCGTTACGTTCATATTTACCTCTATCCTACTATTAGGATAATTATACCATTTTCACTCGTCAAATACAACGTTTTTCTTAAAAACTAAAGTTTTTCCATGTTTACGTCTACTTGCACATACTATGGCACTAAAAAAGCATAAAACACCGCAAGAATCCTTGCTTTCTATTCTGTTTCAACGTCAATGGTGATTTTTGCGACCATACCATTTAATTTGCGTTTAATTTGGGGTATTGTATATCTTTAACATTAATGTTATAATGTTATATATGCGTGCTTTAACGCACGTAAAGCAAGGTTAAAGATATGAAAAAGAAACTTATTCTTCTCGGTATTCATTTAACGGTGGTAGCTCTCGTCTTAATTTTGACGATGGTTACTCTTGCTTGGTATACTAAAAACGAAACCGTCACAACTTCAAACACCATCATTACGGCACAACCCATCGATAATCTCGGCATCACCGAGATAGTAGAAAATATTGTCCACTACAAAGGCGAAACAGGACTCGGTGGAGAACTTGATGCACCTTATATTGCAACAAAAATAGTTTCTATTTCCCAAGAATCCAAGCACGTTAACGATGCCGTTACCTGTGCTCTTACCAACGTTAGCATCAAGCTCGCAAACGGCGAAGAAGTTACCACGGCTCCAGAAGGCTTTGATAGCATAGCAGATGCCTTCACGTTTAGAATAAGCGTCGTAACTCTTGATGCCGACAACAAAGTTGAAAGTGTAAAAGGTGTGTTCTACCCCAACGAAAACGATATATTAGTTGATAGTGCCGGAAAAGCATTAACCTACCAAAGTTCTTTCTTTGACGTTGATAGAAAAGTTCTTTCCGCAACTTGCACTGCCACCATAAGAATAGAACTTATATTCCTAGACGAAGCTTCTTATGTAAAATACACAACACCGGATGCTCCAGGAGAAATTATTCCTTTTAGCTTTTCCGACTATAAATATATGGGCTCGACATTCTACGCAAACTTCTCTTTAGGCGTAGATGAAGGCTCTCAACTATACGACGCAAACTCCCCCATCGTACCATAATGAAACAAAAGCATACTCTAATCTTAATAACTTGTTTGCTTACGGCATCTCTCGTACTCGCTCTAAGTACGGTGACTTTTTCATGGTACCAATCAAGAATTAGCACCGATAAAGGCGTAGAGATACCTGCCGACGGATTTATCGTCGTAGGTTTTGATGAAAACCCGGAAATCGCAGCGGGCGTTCTAGAACCTGCCGTCGCAAAGCCGAACGCCATACGTGATAATAGATATTTTGACGTCATGAAGTTGTATGATCAAAATGACGCTAATCCCAGTTACATAGAAAAAAAGGCAACGAGTTATACGCATACCGAAGTTATAACCTTCTATGAAAAACCCAACTCCCAAGAAGAAATAGAATCCTATCTCTTTATGCTAACGGCACAAGCCTACGTTATGCTGGGAGAAGAAGCACATAACGTTAACACAAACAGAGAAATTAATTTTAACATTTCTGCAGTAGTAGATTATGAAAACATAGAAGACCCTACTGAGCCTATTAAAATTACTCCGGAAGTCAAGTTCGAAATAAAAGGCAGTGCAACTATTACGCTAAGCATAGAAATATGGCTCGCCCTACCGGACGAACTCTGCGACCCTAATTTGATTTCCAACGATTTGTTCTTCGAGTTTGGTATAAAAGCAGAACCCGTCTTAAAACAGGCCT
>JAZNYA010000101.1:0-2949 GCA_045594145.1 Candidatus Stercoripulliclostridium sp.
TGTTTCGCACGATATTATGACTATGTCTAAGAAACGTCCACGTAAAAGTCTATAGTTATTTAATTTACTTGCAATGCAAGCATTTCACTTTTGCCAGGTTGCTAAAGCAAACTTACGCACCCGATTAGCTAAAGCTAACGGTAACAAAAAACATCTTCGATTGAGTGAACTGGGAGTCCGTTTGTACTCCCTTGCGGGAACGCAAAAGACTGTCTCGCACGATATTATGACTATGTCTAAGAAACGTCCATGTAAAAGGTTATAGTTATTTAATTTACTTGAAATGCAAGCATTTCACTTTTGCCAGGTTTGCTAACGCAAACTTACGCACCCAGTTGGCTAAAGCCAACGGGTGTGCCTTCCCGCAAGTGAGTACAAAAAAGGGATACCGAGTCTGGTATCCCTTTTTTGTGGTACTCCCTGCGGGAATCGAACCCACAACTAGCCCTTAGGAGGGGCTTGTTATATCCATTTAACTAAGGAAGCATGGATTTTTGTTGGATTTATTATATATTATTGGTATGCTTTTTGCAAGAACTTTATTTCTTTAAAGAAAAAATTTTAAAATTATACCTTTTTCTATATTTGTTTTTACGCTTTAGGTATTAAATTTTGCATAGCGTCAATAATCGGTTTATAAAAATTAAGGAGTTTGCCATGAAATTATTAAACAGTAAAACCTATTATAATCTCGCCAAGTCCTATGCAGGTGAGTGCCAAGCACACGTAAAGTATAAGTTCATTGAGTATGGTGCTCGTAAAGAAGGATATACCGCTCTTGCAGAAATAATCGACAAGGTGGTTTATAACGAATTCAACCATGCCAGAATGTTCTATACCTATATCCAAGAAGCAAGCGATAAACCCATTGCAAACATAGAAATTTGCGGTGGATATCCCTTCAAAGAAAAGTGGAATTTAATAGAAAATCTACGCTTTGCAAGCGAAGATGAGCGTGCTGAAAGCGATGAAATTTATGCCGAGTTTGAAAAGGTGGCAAGGGAAGAAGGCTTTGATGAAATTGCCGACCTTTATAAGAATATTCGTCAAGTAGAAAATTGCCACAGCCTATTGTTCAAAGATTTATATGAGCAAATGAGCTCGGGAACGTTATATAAGAAGGAAACTCCTGTGAAGTGGAAATGTGGTGCTTGTGGCTATGAAGAAACCGGCAAAGAAGCCTTTAGAGTTTGCCCCATTTGCCAAGCAAAGCAAGGCGTTGTTATGCTAAAGTTAAACGACGGAAATTAGAGATAATGCACCCTATATTCGATTATGGGATACCTAAACTGCGAATAAATAAAAAAATAAGAGAGCCCTTTAAGGCTCTCTATTTTAGTTTAATAAGGATTATTTCTTGCCTTTAAGAAGGGCTTTATAATCTATGAAAGTTTCCGGGTGAGTTTTGTTGTCTAGTTCTATTACCAGAGTCATAAGTATGACTATGAACATGATGGGTAGGGGAACGAACGTGCCGGTGTCTATCATAGAGTAGCCTTCAAATCCTATCATGCCAATGAGCATAAAGGCACTAAAGATGCAACGTTTTCTAACCATAATTCTATAACGTGCATAGTAGTACCAAGCGTAAGAGATGATGCCGAGAATACCCATGCTTCCTATAATTTGGAATAGGGTGGAGTGGAACCAGTACATAGGCATGGTTTCTTGTCTATAATAAACGCCGTCAAAGCCAACGCCGGCACCGAATATGGGGTTTGCCATGAATACGTCTATTGCTTCTTGGTATAACTTATCTCTACCGCTAACGCCGGTTCCTTGTGCCAATACGCCGTCTATCAAATCCATGATAGGCTCCCATAGTGCGATTAGTGCTCCTATGAAAATTGCAAGTACAATAACGAGACCCGTTACCATATATCGTCTGTTTTCTTTTGGAGTGCCAACCAATAGTGCGATTAAGAACATGGGAAGAACGACTGCCGCAAATAACGTGGCACCACGTGACCAGCTTATTACTATAATGATATATTGTAAGACGGCACTAATTAGATAGAGAATACTGAACTTGGATTTAGTTGCAAGATAGAAAGTGCCGGCAAGGGTGATGAGAAGTATAGTCGCATAATTGTTTGCTATACCCCAACCGATAGAAACACCGCTACCAATGCGAGAGTGGATTTCAAATTCTTGGATGTATCTGGTCGTTACTTGTGCAACGATGACTAGAGCTATAAGGTTTAATGCGTTAGCTATCCAAAGCTTAAAGTCTACGTTCTTCGGTGGGTATGCATAAAGGTAGAACAAGAAGTAGAAAAAGAGTATTGCAACGCCAAGAAGAATTGCGTAAACAAGACCTATAGTGTAGTGTTCTAAGCTGATGGAACCAATACCGCCAAGAAGGAGTGCGATACTAACTGCGAGTTGCGGGAAGAATAGCTTACCAACACGGAACGGTACCCTAAAACGAATAAAATGGGTTACTATTGCTATGGGTAGCGGAATAAAGAAATAGAATACGTTGGCATAAGTCATGGGGTCTATGTCACGTGGGAAAATCATTGCTACCACGAAGATTATGGGTATGAGCGGAGTGGTATCTCTACGCATAATTAGGACTATGGATGCAAAGAAAATTATGCCTATTACGCCGTATGCTTCCACTTCAAAAAACCAGCAAAGGAAGATGGTTGCACAAAGAAGAGCAAAATAGAGTCGTGAGTATAGGAATCTATCACCGAAGTCGTTAAGCTTGTTTAGGAACTTAGACTTGTATTTCGGCTCACCACTCAATTCGTCTACGCTAACACCGGGGTTAGCAAGCAAAAACTGTTTACGATTTTGTAAAATTGCCGTATTCATACAAAAATTATAGTATTCAAAGTGAAGAATGTCAATGCCAAAAGGTGAATTTTTGGTGATATTGACCGTTTCTACCACATTTTTCTAAATATTTTCTTGACACCTTCTTATACTATAATATATATT
>JAZNYA010000102.1:0-5355 GCA_045594145.1 Candidatus Stercoripulliclostridium sp.
TGTTAAAGGAAAAAGGAAGTCTAGTAACCGAGTTTTCAATCTATTATACTGATAAAGAAGGTCAAGAAAAATTCATATATAAGCAAGACCTAATAGAAGGGTATAGATATTGCTCTTTTGCTAGGATTACCGCTAAGTCCATTAGAGTGGAAGTCAAGGCAGACGGGGAGTGGGACATTACTGACGTTGAAATATTCAATATGGGTAAAACGTATGACGGAGAATTTAGAGTCACAGCGTATGCCGTAAGTCAGTATACTTATAAGAAGGAAAGTTTGGAGAAAGAACATTTTAAGGCAATTACGCACGTCAATTTGATTTCTACCGTATTTTTTACGCCGGAAGGAGAAATATACTTTTTGGATAACGTCATCGATGGAGTGCTTGTTGATGGTGAAACCATATTTGAAACGTCGCTTGCCAACATTAGAGAAGTAGTGCAAGAAGGAACGACTATAGTAGCAACCCTTCTGGGACAAGATCAAAACGGTAGTGGCCTTAGTCAAATAGCCATACACGAAAGTGCGTTTACTACCTACAAAGAAAACTTTATTAAAAATGCATTGGCTTTTAGAGAAAAGTATGATTTGGATGGTTTGTCGTTTGATTACGAGTATCCGGAAAAAGTAGAAGAATATGCCAATATGTTTGAAGTTTGCCGTGCATTAAAAGAAGGGATGCCGGCGGGCTCTCTAATGACGATAGCTCTAGGCACTTGGGCTGTATATAAGCCTTTCATTTTTGATAAGGCTTTAATGGAGTGCGTTGACTGGGTGGAAAGCATGAATTATGATGAGATGAGAGAAGACCCGCATCATTATCACTCTACTTTCTCAACCAGTTGTTATGATTTTTTCAAAAATATAAGAACGATTAACGACGTTTTTGGAAAAGAAGCCACCTATACTTATACCGACGTAAAAGACGTTAATTTAGGCTTACCATTCTATTCTAGGCCCACGGATGGTAGGGGATATTGGGGAGAATACAAGGCGGTTGCAGAAGACTTGGGCAAATTCACCAACGTCAAGTATGACGAGTATTATGGTGGGGAACTTTTACCGCCTACTTATTATAACAGCTATCAAATGATTTATGATAAGGTCACTTACTGCATAGACCAAGGAATCGGTGGAGTAATGGTTTGGCATTATTCTTGCGATGCTCCATGGGATAGCGGTCTATCTCTTTGGAGAGCAATCTATGAAGCTGTAGAATCTAGAAAATAGTATTTTAGGTAACCAAAATAGCATAAACAGACACCTTGATGGCTAATAAGTCGAGCCGGGTGTCTGTTTTATTTTTGCAAATAAAAATTTGGAAAAACAACAGGTTAACAAGATTTAAGCGAGTATTTAAATTTTCTCTTGAAATTTGCACGTGCGTGTGATAAAATTATACACGTATAAATATATAATAAAGGTGTCTGTATGATAAAAAACAAAAGCCGACTCAGTTTTGTAATACTGCCCATACTTTTCTTGCTTGTTTTAGCATGTGCTTTTTCTTTACGCATGCCCGCAGGCGAGCAATTAGTCGCAAGTGCGGAAGTTACGTCTCTTGAAGGTACTGGTATACACGGAAGCCCCAAGCACATAGTAACCGTAGACGACTTCATTTTCTTCATGGAAAAAGTTAACGACCCTTCTGCCCCGGAAGAGTATCTTAACTATTGCTATGACTTGGAAACGGATTTGGATTTATCAAGCGAAAACTTAAATGGTAAAACTATCGTGCCCATTGGCACGCAAGAGCGTCCCTTTAACGGTCACCTAGATGGCAAAGGTCACGTTATTAGCGGATTATCAATAAACGCAACCGGCAATAATGCAGGGTTGTTTGGCGTAGTAACGGAAAATGCTCTCATCAAGTCTCTTGGTATAGTAAATGCAAGTGTAACGGCTAGCGGATATTCCAACGTCGGCGGAATCGTAGGTTACAATTCGGGTACAGTAGAAAACAGTTTTTATCATGGCACCATTAATGCATCGCAAAACGTCGGCGGAATTGCGGGTGTTAATAAAGGTGTTGTAGAATATTCATTTAGTAACGCAAGAATTACGGCAACCGGTGCACGTGCAAACGCTGGTGGCATAGTTGGTGCAAACCATAGCACGTTGCAATATTCCTATGCTATAGGTACGATTTATGCAAACAACTCCACTCCCGGCAACTTTGGCGGAGTTATTGGCGGAAGATATACCGATGAATCTAAATCTACTCCGGTTGGTACGTTCTTTAATTTATCCAGCAACGCAGGGCTAGGTGCAATTGGATATTTTAATACCGAGCAAAGCGATGATACCAATAGCTCTATTGATAAATCTCCCGTTGTACTAAGCGAAGAAAAAGCAAAGGGTGTGCAAAGAATTGAGTTCGGCAATAGCGAAAAAGCCGTAGCAGCCCTTTTTGGTATTAGTAAGAACTGGGCTCGTGATGCCTTCATAGTTAAAAATCACTCTTCATATGCAGCTCCTTTGCAAGAGATTTTCAAGAAGAGATTGTCTAATGAACCGACGAACGTAACGCTACGTAAGAATTTAGAAACCGCATGCTCGGAGCGTATGTACGGTATAGATTCTAATTCTAACGAAGAGTGGGGAACCCAAGCAAATCCTTATAGAATCGGTAATGAAACCGAACTAAGAAATTTGCAAAATGCGGTATCCGATTTGGGCGAAACGTATGAAAATAAGTATTTTTTGCAAACCGCCAATATCGCACTTACTTCAAGATTTTATCCCATTGGAAACTATTATAAAAACACGGCGTTCCAAGCTTGTTATGATGGCGGAAATAAGATTATTTCCGGATTAAACGTATCGGAGACCCAAGAAGAAGTAGAATATTTGGGCATGTTTGGTTACGTAGGTAACGTAGCTCACATTACTTCTCTTACTTTGGATTCCACCTGTACTGTTACCGGTCATAGATGTGTCGGTTCGCTGGTAGGCTTTAATGCAGGCGGTAAAATATCTAACGTTGCAACTTATGCGTCCGTTAGTGCACAAGCTAGATGCGGAGGCGTGGTAGGATTAACAGATAGGGGCGATTATGAAAATATTTTATCCAATGCTAATCTATCACTACGTGGATTTAATAATGGTGGCGTATATGGTGTAATTGGTGGATATCAAAACAATAAGCCATACTCTACGAATAACGTTTGGTATCTGGTGAATACTGCCAAAGAAAAAGACTTGTATACCGGCACGAACGGCTTTGGTAACTCATTATTGTATGATGCAACGTATGGTTCTGTAGTAGCAAGCAGAAATGAAAATGGAAGTATTAGTTTTGCAGGAAAGGTAAATTCAGCTTATAGTGCAAAAGGCTTTGAAATCATCTATAAAAATGCAGATGAAAGCATTGTTTGTGCAAGCAAAGATTATACTACTACTACCGAAGAAACGGCAGGCGACGTTGTTTACGTTCGTTTTGTAAAAGAAATCAGCTCAAGCTATGATGTAAGCGACGATGCTTGCATCGTAACTCAACCGGAATTTGAGTCTGGAAATGCAAAGTTTTACGTAGGACAAACCTTTACGTTGAAGATTAGTGTAGCTGAAGGAGCATATGTAAAAAGTGTTGTTGCTAAAACTGCAAGCGATGAAATTATAGAGTTATCGAACGTTGGCTTCTCGTTCGATGGCAATAGTGCTTCCGTCGAATATAGAGCTATAATGTCGGAAGCTTTGTCTAACCTAGAAATCGATTTTGAAAATATCGTTTGGGACGAAAGCACTTTTAGAGAAGAGCATACGTATACCGGCGAAGCAATAGTGTTCCCGATAAATAGTTTAGCCAAGCCCGAAGATTATTCGATAATAGTAGAATACAGCGGTGGTACGGCTCCCATTAAGGCTAACCAAACACCTTCGGAAAACTATTCGTTTACGGTAATATATCGCAATAAAGACGGCATAAAAATGGGCTCTAAAAACGGCTTAATACACATTAACAAATGCCAACTAGGTCTTAACGTAACGAGTACTACCTTAGAAAACACGAAAGAATGGAACGGCGGGGTGGACGATGATGTTCCCGCAAAAGTAGATAATAATGACGTAGTTAACAAGAAGGGCAACGACGAAGTATACGTTAACGCTACTATGAATTTTGATAACGACAACGTTATATTTAATAGTGGTACGGGACAATACGTTCAAACAAATATAACGTATAAGTTTACGCTTTCCGGAAAAGATGCAAGCAACTATATAGCTCCTGTGGATACAATCGGACAAGGCTACGTAACCAAAAGAAAAGTAAGTGTAAGTTTGAGTAGCAACGTTGGAGAGTTTTCCGGTCTTGGTAAAAAGCCCAGCTTGAGCGGTAAGAATATTATACCGAGTGGTATAATCAGTGCATTACCTTATGATGTAAATTATAAGTTCCGAGCATTAGATGGTAGCGAAATTGAAGCTATTGATAACGGCAAGGTCGGCGAGTATAGATTGTCGATAGTGCCTTCCGAAGCGTGTGCTGCGTGTTACGATATTTCGTTTACAAATGCCGTAATGAGTGAAGACGGCACGTATTCATACATAATCTACAAAGTAGTTGCTCTAAAGAGAGACGTCGTATATTCGATAGACGGCAACGTTACCAATTCGATAACCTATGACGGCGAAACGCATGGCGTAACGGCTTATTTCTTGGACGAAGAAAACAAAAAGGTTAACGTAACGTTAGACATAAATTCAATTACTGATGCCGGAGAACACGTCATAACCGCAAGCTATGAAAGCGAAAACTATGATATTTCCGCAAGTGCAATAAAGACGCTCGTTATAAATAAAGCCGTGCCTAGTGCAATGTCGTTTATTTCCAGCAATACTCATGATTTCGGAGTTCCGTATTATGCACAAATAAGTGGTAACCACGGCAATAGTGAAGTTGTGTTTAGCGTCAAGGAAGAATGTGGCGATATGGGTTCCTTTGAAGGCAACAAACTCACCATACGTAAGGCAGGTGAAATTAAGATAGTTGCAACCCAACTTGAAAGTGCAAACTATTTGGAAAACTCAGTTGAACTCACTTTAACGGTTAACAAGACGGAAATGGAAATTTCCGTAAGTTCCTTCGCCGTTGATTATCTTGATGAAATAACCTTTGTATACGTTGACGAAAACGGTGTGGAATTAACCGGTGTTGAAGGCGTTAGCGTATTCTTGGATGGCAAAGAATATGTAGGTGGAGTGTTACCGGTTAAGGATTATCAAATATCCATCATCGTATCGGATGAAGCCGTAAGCGACGGCTATGATATATCTGCCGGCCAATGTGGTATATTGACGGTAAATAAACTAAAGATAATCGTTACGGCAGATAACAAAGAAAGTGTTTATGGCG
>JAZNYA010000103.1:0-2897 GCA_045594145.1 Candidatus Stercoripulliclostridium sp.
ATGGCCTAATCAATGATTTTAAGGCAGAAATAGGAGTTAATAATTCCAGTGTTAAGAAGGGCGGAAAGATAGATATGTCCGTCAAGAAGATAGACGTCAACGAAGGTGAATTGAACGAAAAGATATCGGTTGGAGCAACTATTGCTAAGTTCCCCGCATACCAAGGATACGGTTTTAATTTGAGCCTTACAGATAGAGAAGGAAACGCTGTTGTATTACACAATCAAATGAGCGTTTCTCTTACTATACCCGGAGCAAACAAACTTGCAAAAGTATATTGTGAAAAAGACGGAATACTTCTCCAACTTTCTTCTACCATAGAAAACAACGTGCTTACCTTCCAAACGGAATCGCAAGGTAATTTTTATTTGATAGTAGAAACGGACGTTCCCAAAGAGCAAGTTAAAGGGCTAACGATAGGCGGTAAATTCTATCCCATGAACCTGCTTTTGATAACGGGTGGAATTATGCTCGGTGCTATGGTTCTCGTAGGAATAATCACTCCTATAATTTATAAGGTAGTGAAAAACAGGAAGAATTCAAGAAAGAAATTCGATTATCTGAGATAGTTGATTGCAAAAGAAAAGGGAGCGATTGCTCCCTTTATTTTTTAAGTATTAAAGAATTCTAATTCCTACGATGTCATCTAAGTCTGCAATAGTGGCGACTAAGTTTTCATCAGCATCAAGCGAGATGCTATTATCGGTGTCGATTATCGCATATCCGATTGTGTTGCGTTCTGCAAAATTGAAATTTGCGTCGATTCCGCTTACGGCAGACTTGATTTCTTCAAGAGCTTTGGTGCCTGCGTTATATATTACGGTCAAGCGGTTTTCTTTTTCTTTTTGAACTTTAATGTTGGGGAAGTTTACGGAATTGATAATATTGCCGTTTTCCAAATATTCTTTAATTTGAGCACTAGCCATAATCGCACAGTTTTCTTCTGCTTCTTCCGTGCGTGCACCAAGGTGGGGAATAGCAATAATGCCATTAACGTTTAAGCAATCTTCGCTGGGGAAGTCAACAACGTAGTTTCTTATCTTGCCGTTTTCCAGAGCACTCTTAACGGCACTGACGTCTACTAATTCGCCACGAGCCATATTTAGTATAATAACGCCGTCTTTCATTTTTGCAATGGCATCTGCGTTTATCATACCACGGGTGGTGGGGAGTAGTGGGAGATGTAGGCTGATATAATCACTTGTTGCATAGATTTCTTCTAAGGTATTAACTACGCTAAGGTAGTCTTCGTTGCCTTTATAGAAGGGGTCGTAACCAACGACTTTCATACCAAGTGCGTTTAGAGCGTTTGCTACCTTGATACCTATTGCCCCAAGACCTATGATACCTACGGTCTTACCTAAAATTTCCGTACCGCCGAAGTTGGATTTGCCTTTTTCAACTTGTTTTGGAACGTCCGCACCAGTTAAAGTGTTGGCCCATTTGTTACCGCCGATGATATCACGGCTGGCAAGGAACATACCGCAAATTACCAATTCTTTTACGGCATTGGCATTAGCACCGGGGGTGTTGAATACGCATACGCCGGCATCGGTCATTTTATCTAGCGGAATATTATTAACGCCCGCACCTGCTCTGCCAACGCAAAGTAGGTTATCATTAATTTCATAGTCGTCCATTTTAAAGGAGCGAACCAAGATGGCATCGGGGCTTTCCGTTTTATCGCTTACCGAGTAATCGTCGGTAAGTACGTCGTATATTTTGTTACTGATTTTGTTTAAGGTAAGTATATCAAACATTTCTGTTCTCCAATTCAAATTTCTTCATAAATTCTATTAGTGCTTTTACGCCTTCAACCGGCATAGCGTTATAGATACTTGCACGCATACCGCCAACCAACTTATGACCCTTTAGAGAAACTAGACCGGCTTTTTCGGCTTCTTTTACGAACTTAGCGTTTAATTCGTCATCTCCGGTTACGAAAGGTACGTTCATTATGGAGCGGTCAAGAGTGTTAACGGGGTTTGTGAATAGGGCACTTCCATCTATGAAATCATAAAGGAGTTTTGCCTTATATTCGTTAATTTGTTGTATAGCCTTAACGCCACCGAGTTTTTTAAGGTGACGGAATACTAGCATTGCCATATAAATTGAGAAGCAAGGGGGCGTATTATATAGTGAGTTGGCGTCGGCTTGTGTCTTATATGCAAGCATAGTGGGGCAGATGGACATTTCTTTACCAACAAGGTCTTTTCTGACTATAACGATGGTAACTCCGGCGGGAGCAATATTTTTTTGTGCTCCGGCATATATTAGGCCATATTTTTTTACGTTGATTACTTCGGAAAGGATGTTGGAAGAAAGGTCGGCAACGATAGGTGCATCAACTTTTGGGAAGGTTCTTTCGGTATAACGAGTGCCGAAGATGGTATTGTTTTGAGTGATATGCACGTAGTCGATGTCATCACGGAAAGTTACGTTTTCCGGGATATATGTAAAGGTTTTATCTTTGCTTGATGCAGCAATTTGGATGTCGCCGTATCTTCTTGCAGCTTTTTCGGCTTTGCCGGAGAAATTACCGGTAACAACGTAGTCTGCTCTACCTTTTTGTAGCAAGTTGAGCGGTACTGCGTCGAATTGAGTAGAAGCTCCGCCTTGGACGAAAAGAACGTCGTATTCATCGGGAATATTCATAAGTTCTCTAAAGAGAGAAACGGCTTCTTGATGGATAGCATCGTACCATTTTGAGCGGTGACTCATTTCGGTAACACTCATACCACTACCTTGGTAGTCGATAAAATCTTTTTGTGCGGAGAGTTTTACTTCTTCCGGTAACATACTAGGTCCTGCAGAAAAATTATACACTTTCATAATGGTACTCCCATTTTATAAAATAATTTTTACTATTATACACCCAATTTTTACATATGTAAATA
>JAZNYA010000104.1:0-2093 GCA_045594145.1 Candidatus Stercoripulliclostridium sp.
CGCGTTCCGCGTTCCGGACTCCGCGTTTGCGAAAGCATTGTTTTGCATTAAAAAAAGGACAAGCAGTTGCTTGTCCTTTTTATCTTACTTTCTAACAAATATTTTTTTTGCTTCCTTCCCTAT
This sequence comes from Candidatus Stercoripulliclostridium sp., assembly GCA_045594145.1. Lineage (GTDB taxonomy): Bacteria > Bacillota > Clostridia > Christensenellales > DTU072 > Stercoripulliclostridium_A. The sequence continues at coordinate 124 of JAZNYA010000104.1, forward strand.
CATCCCATTATCAAACGAGCCCTTGACTATTTTTATGGCAGAATAATTATAGATGGTAGTTAGATTTGTGCATCCAAGGAAAGCTTCGTCTTCTATGACTTTTAGCGATGGCGGAAGAACTATTTCTTCCAAGTGTATGGAGTTAACAAAAGCCGCACTTTGTATTTTAACCAACGTGGAAGGTAAAATTACTCTCTTTAAGTTTAGGCACATCGTTACACTGCCCATGCCCAATACTTCCACGCCTTCGGGAACTTTGAATTCCGTGGCACGTTTACCGGATGCATACTGGAGAAGTTGTTTACCATAGTTGCAGTATAGGTTGCCGTCTTTGGTGACAAAATATCCCATAGCGTCGAAGGATTGAATCTCTTTGAGCGTAATATTGCCAAAAAATGCACCTACGCTTATTCCGGTTACCTTCTTGGGAAGGACAAATTTCGTATCTTGTTTTCCAAGGGCGTATTGGATGAGCTTAGTACCGTCTTTAGAGTATATATTACCATCTATAGCCGTATAGTATTTGTTGCCGGCATCAACCGTTATATTTATAAGGTTATAGCAACCTATAAACACAGGCGTATTTATTTTTTCTACGCTCGCAGGAATATTGATGCTCTTCAAGTTGTCGCAATGCTCAAAGGAGTGGGGTTCTATTATTTTTACCGTATCCGGTATATGTACGCTCGTTACCGTTTTGCAAGCAAAGAAAGCATATTTGCTTATTTCCGTTACGCCGATTGGTATTCTAATCGCACTGGCACTGCCAACGTAACTTACGAGTTTCCTATCGAAAACTTGGAAATCGGGGTTGCGGGATTGGTTAAGATACACTTGGTCGGCATATTTTGCAACGTAGCCGAAGGTATCCGCTCCCTTTTGGATGTTCAACTTGGAAAGATTATATACTTTTTTTAGGTTGGGACAATTCCAAAATGCGTTAGCTCCTATTTCCGTCACGTTTCTCTGCACGTAAATTTCCGTTAGGCTCGTGCAGTTTTGGAAGGAATTATGTCCTATAACCTTTAGTCCATTGGGTAAATATATTTTTTCAAGATTAACTGCCCAAGCAAAACCACTATCCCCTATGCTCTCTACGTCATCTTCAACAATATAAGCTTTACCGCTCTTTGCAGGTGCATATTGGAATAGTTTTTTACCATATTCACTATACAGGTTGCCGTATTTGGTGACGAAATAACCGGTCTTGTCGTTGGCTTGTATGTGAGCAAGCGTCGTGTTGCCCCAGAAGGCAAAATAATAAATATTGGTTACTTCTGCCGGAATATTAAAGCGGGCATCCTTTTTGCCAAGAGCATATTGGAGCAAATACTTACCGTCTTTGGTATATAGGTTGCCGTCAATCGACTTATATGCGGAATTTTTTGCATCCACGGTAATACTTTGGAGCTTTGAGCATCCACCAAAAACGGCACCATCAATGAAGGTTACGCTCTTAGGAATATGCACGCTCATCAAGCCCGAGCAAAACTCAAAAGCCGAACTCTCTATTCTCTTTACCGAATCGGGTATGGTTATGCTATTAACGTTATAGCAATTAAAAAAGGCCTGAGCCCCAATTGTCGTTATGCCGGCGGGGATTATAACGTTACCGCCCTTTCCCCTATACTTAACAAGCACTCCGCCTTTAACATCAAACGCAGTATTGATTATACTCATACATTTCTCCCTATATTAAGTGACTATATTATATCATACCGCAAAAAAAAGTAAAGGCTAAAAACACAAAAGCACCTTTCAATCAATTAAGCTCTCGCTTAGCATTAAAAAAGACAAGCCATCGCTTGCCTTTTTTGTATTCCGCTAAACTAGCGTGTTTTTATCCTTCATACCCCCAATAAACAGTGCAATTACTATAATTCCAATTGGTATGCCAACCACTAGGCTTGCTTGTCGCTTCACAATAAATTGTGAGCGACGTGCAATTCAAGAAGGCATAATTACCAATA
>JAZNYA010000105.1:0-6147 GCA_045594145.1 Candidatus Stercoripulliclostridium sp.
ACCATACTTTTCACGATATGCATCGAGAGTTGCTTCAAAGCTGCTGTTTTCCTTGTTAACGCCGTTTACCCAAATGAGAGTGGGAACGCCTTTTTCTTGGCAATATTCAAGAGCCTTTTCTGCACCTACAGGAACAGTGCCGTTTGCACCAGTTACAACGATTGCTGCATCAGCTACGGAAAGAGCTGCTACCATTTCGCCTTCGAAATCGAAGAAACCGGGAACGTCAAGGAAATTGAATTTATAATCTTTATAGTATGCATATGCCATAGAAAGAGATATGGACATCTTACGTGCTATTTCTTCTTGGTCGTAGTCGGAAACTGAGTTGCCGTCGTCTACTTTGCCTTGACGGTCGATAGCCTTGGTCTTAAAAAGGATAGCTTCTAGAAGAGAAGTTTTACCTTCGCCACCGTGTCCTATCAAAGCGATGTTTCTAATCTTATCTTTGTGAAAAACTGCCATTATATTTTCTCCTTAAAAAGAATGCGTGTACATATATAATACTATATATGAAAGCAAATTTCAAGGATTATTAAGAAATAACTTTGTTTTTTATGGTAGCTTTGACAAAATTTCTTTATATTCGCACTCTTTTCTGGGACCGGTAAAAGCAAATTCTATCTTCCCGCTTTGGCTCTCTCTATCAAGACGTGAAATTCTTTCTACAACCGGGGAGTACCCATCCAAAGTTACGGCACCCGTTATACGCTCTATTATTTCACCTAAGAAAACGTAATGAGTGCATCCTAACACCACTTCTTTGATTCCTTTATAACGACTTAATTGGCTTTTTAGATACCCTTCCAAGATGCTCAAGTCGTCATGATATTTTTCAACCAACGTCGCTAAACATAGGTTTGCATACACTTTTGCTCCATGCTTTTGATAGCCTTTAACAACGCTACCGGATGCCGTTAACGGAGTGCAAAGTATGAGCGTCTCACGTGGGTTTTTGCAAGTAGGTTTAACCCCTAAAACCGATATTGGAAGCAGTTTAGATACGTCGTCTAAAGCAATTGCCGATGCCGTATTGCAAGCAAAAACAATACACTTTGCACCTTTTTCATATAGCATTTCGGCAATTTTAATAAGTCTTGAATTAAGATACTTTGGATTTTCCTTGCCATAAGGATGCAAATACGTATCTGCAAAATAAAGATAGTCGTGGTTGGGGCAATTGGAAATCAATCTTTTAAGTAGCGTTAATCCGCCTATTCCGGAATCTATTAAAGCAATCGACATATTTAATAATATGCACTATGCTATCCGTTTTTTCCACCCGCAACCCTATTTATTACCGTAGCAATTATCTTAGAATACTCGCCCACAAACAAGTCTATTTCCTTAGACGTAACTATCAAATCACCCATCAACGAGTTAAATAAATCCACGTCTATTCTTTGCGGTACGCTTTCAAAATAGTCCACCAATAAATTTTTTGCGTATATGACAAGCGGTACCCCTATTCCTATTACGTTAACGCCTAAAGTAGAATAATCAAACGACGTCTTTTGGTTTCCCACACCAAGTCCGGGCGTCAATCCGCCGTCTTTAATTTGGATGACCTTGGAAAGCCTATCAACACTCTTTGATGCAAGCGTATCCACACAAATTACAACCTTAGGCTTTAGTTTTTCTACAAGAGCTTTGACTATGTCAAAGGATTCTATACCCGTCCGTCCGCTAACGCTTGGACAAAAAGCACAAAGTCGCCTTTTTACACTCATGATGGGAACTATTTCTTCCACCACCCTTGCTCCCAAACTATCCGCAACAAGCCCTTCGTTCCCTACCCCCACAACCATTATCAAGTCGTCTTTTTTTACGCAAAATCTCCTAAACGCTTTCTTTAAAGCAAAGGCAGTCAGTTCTATTAAAGACGACGTCACCCTTTCGTTATTTATTACGCAATCATCCGTCCTTGCAAAATATATATTTTCATCATCTCTTTTGGAAAAAGTTAAAGCCGTCTTGCCATCTTCCAATATAACTTTGGGGCAACAGCGAACAAGTCGTGATGCCAAAAAATCGCTTTCACATATATTAAAATATTCTCTCATAGAAAAAGTGTTAACTTTTTTAATAAAAACATACGAAAATTGTTTGCCAACTAAAAATTATTATGCTATTATAATTGGGAACGCAAGACTTATAGTTTGTAACTGTTAAGGAGATTACAATGGCAAATATCAAATCACAAAAAAAGAGAATTCTCATCACCAAAGAAGAAAACGCAAAAAACAACTCTCTTCGCACCAAGTGCAAGAACGCTGTTAAGAAGTATGAAGCAGCTATCGCAGCTGGCGACGTAGCTCTCGCAAGCGAACTTCTTCCCGTTACCGTTAGCACCATCACCAAGGCTGGCATCTATAAGGATAACACCGTAAGCCGTAAAGTTGCTCGTCTTTCCAAGATGCTTGATACTCTAAAGAAGGCTAACGCTTAATCATTTATCTACAAATAACCGCTATTAGCGGTTGACTGGGTGTGGCGCAGCTTGGTAGCGCGCTTGAATGGGGTTCAAGAGGCCGGAAGTTCAAATCTTCTCACCCAGACCAAAAAAAGTTGTATCAATCGATACAACTTTTTTATTACCTTTTTCCCTATCAATAAAAATAAAAGACCGCTTTTGCGGTCTTTGTTTTACTTTGAATGCTTTTTGTTTTTAAAATACTCACTATTACGGCGATAGTACGTTATGAGTAAAATCAAAATGATTGCAACCACACATATCAGTCCAATTGCTAGTGCTATTCTTTCATTATAACTTATGGAAGTAGTTAAATTTTCGCTCTTAACGTACCCTACTCCATCTTCCATTACGACAGCGTGGTATCCGTCTACCTTGCTTTCCGATACGGTTAGGATGGTGCCGTCTATATAGCTTCTTATTATTTTCGAATCCGTACTGGGAGTTGCATAAACGTTTATGCTATCCCCTACTTTATTGCCGTATGCTTTTGCGGTATAGAGTTCGTATTTTGCACTAGAAGTCGTGGCGTAAATATACTTTGCATCAACGTAGCCAATAGTTTCGCCTACTTTAATTTTATAAAAAGCGTGCCCACTAATATTAGTAGTTTCTAATACTTCTACGCCTTCGTTTTGCTTTAATTCTTTGGCTACACTTGTTAGCGTTTCATCGGAATACAAGCTTACGTCGTCATGTAATACGAAATATTCTTCGCTCGTGGCAAAAGCGGTAACCGTAACGGTTGCCGTTGATATAATCATTACTATTAGAACGATTATGCCAAAGAGCCCTATTTTTTTCATACTATATTATCCAACGAATTTCTGCGGGATTGTCTATGAACAATTCTCCCCACTTGCCAAGTTTCTTAACCCTTACACTACCTTCTATTACCGGTGTACCTGCATCAAACTGATAATTTACTACCAAATTATTTTCTGCATCAATATATCCGCAATGTTCGCCCTTGAACACGCAAGCATATCCTTCCGAAAAACTCAAAGCACAGTCGTACTCAACGGGTATAACGACTTCGCCTTCTCTATTGATGAATCCAAATTTATCACCCTTTTCTACGCAACAAAGGTCTTCATGGAAAAGGAATACTTCATCATATTCCGGCTCGATAACCGTCTTACCATCACGAGTGGCGAATCCCCATTTGCCGTTTTTGTTTATCTTTACGTATTTATCTTGGGGATGAACTATTTCTTGCTTTTTAGGACGAAGTTTTTCTCTGTCTTCCTTGGATTTTTGTTCACTTACTTCTTCTCTTACTTTCTTAGAGTCGAATTTGTTTTGCTTGGGGTTTTGTTTATCGTTACCACGACCATTTTGTTGGTTTTGAGCGTTAGCACGCTTATCGCCTTTCTTTTGGTTGCGATTGTTTTCTTTGTTAGGTTTGTTGTCGCCCTTTTGTCCCTTTGCTTGATTACTATTTGAATTTGCATTTTGGGCGGGCTTGTTTTGTTGATTATCTTCCTTTTTAACTTCCGGCTTTTGAGCTTCGGGCATAGGCTTGAGTCTTAGTCTCTTGTTATTAAGAGCACTCTTGAGTTCACCCAAATTGCGTTTATCAAAAGTGGAAATCCTATAAAAGTCTTTTTCACATCTTATGACTACGTCACGGATGGTTTTAACGTTGCCTTTTAGCAACTTTTCCTTGACGACGTCGCTGAGTTTCAAGATATCAATGCTTTGCGAAAGCAGTTCCTTGTCATACGGCGGAACGTAACTCTCGTCAATGAAAGACTTCTTCTTTTTAGGATGTTTGTTATAGTGGTAATTATTACCCATTTATTACTCCTAGTGGATAGAATACGGCTGCCACAAGACAGCCGTATTCTTATGCGTTATGTTAGTTATTAATATTTCTTTCTGGGTGCGTACTTGGTGTGTAGAATTTCGTGTGCCTTATGACTGTTGGGCTTGCCAAGATATGAATCGTAAATTTCCTTAACTACGGGGTTTTCGTGAGATTTACGTAGGCTTGCACTCTTATCTGCTGCATAGATAGCACCAGCACGGAGAGCCTTAATATCAAGGTTGTTGCGTTCATATGCACTCTTGATGGGTTGTCCACCACCGTTTACACAGCCACCGGGACAGCTCATGATTTCGATGAAATCATAGTTTGCTTCGCCCTTCTTAATCTTTTCTAGTAGAGCCTTTGCGTTAGCAAGACCACTTGCTACTGCTACCTTAACTTCCTTGCCTGCAAGGGTTACGGTTGCTTCTTTGATGCCCTTAGTGCCACGAACGTCAACGTAGTCGATGTTATCTAGGCTCTTGCCTTCTAGTACATCAGCAAGGGTTCTGAGAGCTGCTTCCATAACGCCACCGGTTGCACCAAAGAGTAGACCTGCAGTTGATGCGATTCCAAGGGGAGCATCAAATGCACTATCTTCGAGTTCGTTGAAGATTAGGCCGAATCTCTTAATGAGTTTGGCAAGTTCACGAGTGGTGAGAGCGTAATCGATATCGGGTACGCCTGCTGCGTTTTGGTAATCTCTACCCTTTTCGAACTTCTTAGCAGTACAGGGCATTACGGATACAACTACCATATCCTTGGGGTCGATGCCCATCTTTTCTGCGTAATAAGTCTTGCAGATTGCACCAAACATTTGTTGGGGAGACTTACAGCTGGAAAGGTTGGGGATGAATTCGGGATAGTTGTGTTCTACGAACTTAATCCATGCAGGAGAGCAAGAAGTCATCATGGGGAGAGTTCCGCCGTTTTGTAAACGACCTAGGAATTCAGTACCTTCTTCCATGATGGTAAGGTCAGCGGTCATGTTTACGTCGAATACTGCGTTGAAGCCCATTTTACGCATTGCGGTAACCATCTTGCCTTCTACGTTGGTGCCGATGGGATAACCAAATTCTTCGCCTAGTCCTACACGAACTGAAGGAGCAGTAGCAATGATAACGTACTTGGACTTATCTTGTAGAGCAGCGATAACGTCGTCGATTTCTTCCTTTTCGGAAAGAGCACCTACGGGGCAAACGCTAATACATTGACCACAACCTACGCAAGGAACGTTGTTAAGGTCAAAGTCAAAAGCTGCACCAACGTGGGTAGCAAAACCACGAGAATTGGTTCCGATGATGGAAAGACCTTGATATTCTTTACATGCAGCAACACAACGACGGCAAAGAACGCACTTGTTGTTATCTCTTACGATATAAGGAGTGGTGTTATCGATGTCGAATTCATTAACAGCACCGCCAAAGCGTTTTGCATCACAACCGAGTTCTTCGGAAAGACGTTGTAGTTCGCAGTTTTGGTTACGAACACAGCTCAAGCAATCTTTGTTGTGGTCGGAAAGGATGAGTTCAACAGTGGTTCTTCTTGCTTCAATAACTTTTGCACTGTTGGTAGTAACTTCCATACCTTCGTTTACGGGATATACACAAGCAGCAACAAGGCTTCTTGCACCCTTAACTTCTACTACGCAAACACGGCAAGCACCGATTGCGTTGATGTCACGAAGATAGCAAAGAGTGGGGATTTTGATGCCTGCTACTTTAGCAGCATCAAGGATAGTAGTACCGGCAGGAACGCTAACGTCTTGGCCGTTTATCTTTAAATTAACCATTTTAATTTCCATTATCTTATCCTCCTATTTCCTTACGATGGCCTTGAACTTACACTTGTCCATACATACGCC
>JAZNYA010000106.1:0-3609 GCA_045594145.1 Candidatus Stercoripulliclostridium sp.
CTCTCTATTATTCTTAACTTAGCACTTTCTGCTCTCTTGTTTTCTTTTAATTCGCTTTCGCTTGCGACTATGGGCTTTTTGGTTAGGATTTTAACTTCTTGCCTTTTGTTACAAACGCAAACGGGAAGGCGTTTGTCGCAAATGCAGTCCTTTTCCAGTTCCACAAATGCATTTTTAACTATTCTGTCTTCTAGGGAGTGGAAGGTTATTACCGCCATCCTTCCCCCTACTTTTAACCTTAACGCTACGTTATATATGAAGTCGTAAAGTCCTTCCAGTTCTCCGTTAACTTCTATTCTTACCGCTTGGAAAACTCTCTTTGCGGGATGTCCGTGTTTGAAGCGGTATCCTGCGGGGTAGCATCTTTCGATGATATCGGCGAGCCTATCGGTAGTGGTTATTTCTTCCTTTTCTCTTTCTCGTACGATGGCTCTTGCAATCTTGCGGGAAAGTTTGTCTTCGCCGTACTCAAAGAAGATTCTTGCAAGTTCTTCTTCCGAGTATCCGTTTATTACCGCCCTTGCATCAAGCTCTTGCTCGGTATCCATACGCATATCCAGCGGTGCCGGCTTAGAATATGAGAAACCGCGGTTTGGGTCATCAATTTGGGGAGACGAGACACCTAAATCCAAGAGTATGCCGTCTACCTTCTCTATGCCGAGTTCATCCAAATTATAGGCAAGATTCTTGTAGTCGTCGTGAAGGAATATTACTTTTTCAAGGTAGTCGCCAAGGACTGTCTTAGCGTTGTTAATTGCGTTTTGGTCTAGGTCGTTGCAAATTAGTTTACCGCTCGTTAGCTTACTAACTATGCCTTTGGAGTGGCCGGCTCCGCCCAGGGTTCCATCTACGTAGATGCCTTCGGGTTTAATTTGTAAACCTTCTATGCACTCGTTATACATTACAGAAACGTGCTTGAACTCCATACTAAATGCCGTAGTCCTTTAATGCAACAAGCATTTCGTTAAAGTCGTTACTTTCCGCATAGCCGAGTTCTGCATATCTTTCTTCCGACCAAATTTCGACGTGGTCAAAAGCCCCTGCTACGATTATGTTCTTATTTATGCTTGCGTAATTTTTTGCTTTAGCGGGAAGAACAAATCTACCTTGAGCGTCTTCTTCCGGTTCTACTACGCTGGTCATAATCTTGGTGATGGCCTTTCTTGCTACTACGTCACTGAAGGGAACTTGTGCAAACTTTTCGGTTAGAGAATTAAATCTTTCTCTGGTCATAACCCACAAGCAACCGTTAGCACCGCTTAAGATGAAATAGCCGTCTTGGAGCATAGCACGATACTTCGCCGGCAAACGCATGCGATTTTTTGCATCAAGCATTAAATTGTATTCGCCATAAAATGAAGCCATCGTGAAAAATCTCTCCTTTATCCTACTAATATTTTAACACCACAATTAACCACTTGCAACCACTTTTTAATTTTTTAGGGGTACTTTTAGGGAAAAGCAGGGAAAAAGTTCTACTAAAACCCTAGTTTTAGGGAGCGGAACAAAAAGTTTTAGAACAAATGTTTGCAAGACTGAAAGACAAGCACAATGGCTTGCCTTTTTAATGCAGAATTCATAATTGGGAATTCAGAATTCTGCACTACGCCCTGCTCCGTTCACACGGAAAAATTATAATTAAAATCCTTGTGAGCTAAGCGAAGACCATTTTACATTTTGCATTTTGCATTTTGAATTAAAAAAGACAAGCTCTCGCTTGCCTTATCTTTAATCTTCATATATTAGCTGTAATTCGTTGTTGAGTTTGTCGCATGAAGTAAGATAGTACTTTATGCCTTGCTTTTCATATATGCGCTGGGTGCGACTCGCATTACCATGAAGGTGGCCGTATACTACCGCATCTACTCCGTATTCCTTGAATAAATCGGTATAATGGGAAGATAGATACCTTGAATTAAAGGGCGGGAAATGCATCATGGCGATTACTACGTCCCCTTCTTCCTTCTTGGAAATTGCATCCTTAAGGCTCATTTCCAACCTTAACTTTTCCCTTTCATAAAGCTTAATATCTTGCTCTTCCGTTTCTACACCAAGCTCCGGCACGCTCCAGCCCCTGCTACCGCAAATTATAACTTTACCAAACTTGACGGCATTGTTTTGGATGGCATATACGCCTTCGGGAAGTATCTCGTTTACCTTCTTATAACTGGACCACCAATAATCATGATTACCCCTAATTATAACCTTCTTCCCCTTTTGAGCTCCTATCAACCCCAAGTCTCGCTTGGCGTCTTCCAACTTCATCGCCCAAGAAATATCACCGGAAATAAGCACCACGTCATCATCCGAAACCTTTTCGTTCCAGTCTTTAACTATGCCTTCCCAATGGTTGTCCCAAACCGCACCGAATATATTCATCGGCTTTAGGTCATCAAAAGAAAGATGTGGGTCGCTTATGGCGAATATCTTCATGCTTGCTCCTATCTTGGTAATGCGTGTTTGTTCCGATTACCTTATAACTACTACTCTTCGTCTTCTTCTACGACGGGTGCTTCCTTTGCCGTTTCCAAAATATGCTCTATTCTCTTTAGCACGTCTTCCTTGCCCGATTTGTTAAGCGACGACGTCAAAAGTACGTTATCAAAGCCTACCTTCAAGGCATTGGCGATTTCACGCTTACGCTTTAACCCCGCACTCCTACTGAGCTTATCACCCTTGGTGGCAATAATCGTGAAAGGTATATTATAATGATATAAATAATTAAGCATTTGTACGTCGTCGGCGTTAGGCTCCCTGCGGATATCAAGAAGCACGAAGACGTTTTTTAGCCCCGTGCTTTCCCTAAGATAACTTTCTATTATCTTGCCCCACTTAGCCTTTTCGTTATCGTTTACCTTGGCAAAACCATAGCCAGGAAGGTCAACGAACATAAACTCGCCCTTGTTGACGGTAAAATAATTTATAAGCCTGGTTCTGCCCGGCTCCTTACTCGTCTTGGCAAGCCTTCCGTGATTGCACATAAAGTTGATAAAACTGGATTTGCCTACGTTAGAACGACCTACTACGGCTATCTCTACCGTATCACCCTTTATGATTTGCTCTACGGTACCCGCACTCGTTACGAATTCCGCTCCTTTTATTACCATATTATTGCACCTTTTAGTACTTCGTCAACGTGAGAGACGAATACGAATTCTATATTTTCTTTGACTACTTCCGGAAGTTCCTTGTAGTCCTTTCTGTTTTCTTCCGGCAGATATATCTTCTTTACGCCTTCCCTTAATCCTGCAAGCGTCTTTTCCTTTAGTCCGCCTATTGCCAGTACCTTACCACGTAAGGTTACTTCGCCCGTCATCGCTACGTTTCCGAATACCTTCTTGCCGGTTAAAGCAGACGTGATTGCAGTTGTTAAAGTTATGCCGGCACTGGGACCATCCTTGGGTACCGCTCCTTCCGGCATATGAACGTGAATATCGTTCTTTTCGAAGAAATCTTCGCTTATTCCGTATTTTTCGGCGTTAACTCTAACGTAACTTAACGCTATCTTGGCACTTTCCTTTATGACGTCACCAAGGCTTCCCGTCAGAAGCAAGTTGCCCTTGCCTTTTGAATAGGAAACTTCTACGTCCATAGTGTCGCCACCAACGG
>JAZNYA010000107.1:0-1741 GCA_045594145.1 Candidatus Stercoripulliclostridium sp.
CGCAAACGAGTAGTCCGTGTTCACGGTCTTCGCCATAGTTACGTTTGGATTGACAAGGCATTATTATACCGGTTACATTTGGTGTTGCCATACGGCAAAGGATACCTACAAGCACGGAATCTTTTCCGCCACTCATGCCAAGAACGACGCCTTTTGCACCGCTCTCTTGGAGTAAATCCTTAATCCACCTTACACGTGACATTACTGTTTTCTCGTAATCCATTAGTTGCTCCTTATATGTTTTTAATTTGCCAGTCGATAGGCTCTTTGCCTAAACGAGCAAGAATATCGTTTGCTTTAGAAAAGTGTTTACAACCGAAAAAGCCGTTATATGCGGAAAGCGGAGAAGGATGCACCGTTTCTAACACAACGTGCTTTGGGTTTGTGATGAGAGCTTTTTTAGCCCGAGCGGGAGAACCCCATAATAAAAATATGACGGGGTCTTCTCTTTGGTTTAGTGCTTTGATGACTGCGTCGGTTACTTGCTCCCAGCCTTTTCCCTTATGGGAAAGCGGAGCGTTTTTCCTTACCGTAAGGACAGTATTCAAAAGAAGCACGCCCTGTTTTGCCCAGTCGATAAGATAACCGTTATTTGGTATTTGAGTGCCTAAATCCGAGTTTAGCTCTTTATATATATTCATTAGCGACGGGGGGATTTTGATTCCTGGCTTTACGGAAAAACACATCCCGTGTGCTTCGCCGGGGTTGTGGTAAGGGTCTTGTCCCAAAATGACTATTTTTACGTCTTTATAAGCAGTTGTTTTTAGTGCATTGAAAATATCGTGCATATCCGGGTATATTACACGACTACGATACTCCGTTATTAAAAATTCTCTTAGATTGAGATAACTTTGACTATTAAACACGTCTTTTAAAACGATATCCCAATCGTTTCCTAGGTTAACCATGAATATATTTTACAACACGCATGCGTGCGTGTCAATAGTAAATATTTTCAGCCGGTCTTTCTGGGGGTTAGTATTTCGCAAATATAGCTTGCTCCCATGAGCATAACTTCTTGAACGAATTTGTTGATTATGCGGTAATATATTATCTTTCCTTCACGTCTATACGATACCATGCCTGCATCTTTAAGCAACTTTAATTGATGTGAAACTGTGGTTTGGTTTAGGTCTAATATGGTGGCAATATCACTTACACAAAGCTCGTCCACGGAAAGAGCGGAAAGCATTTTTAGGCGTGTGACGTCGCCGAAAACGGAAAAGAAATTTGCCATATCGGCAAGGTCGGCGTTTGACGGCAAATAGTTTTGTATTGTGGCAAGAGTTTCTAGGTCAACCAGCAAAGAGTCCATATATACTCCGTTTTTTCTTTGATTATAAATTTGTAACAAAAGAAAAAGTTTGAGCATATTGTAAAGTAACCACTTAATTTGTCGGAGATGCTTATGTTTGGAAATAATACCCTTGCTTTATTACTTATAGTCCTTTGTTGCGGTGGCTGTAATAATGACGGCCTATGTGGCAACAACCAATGTCTTGCCCTGCTACTAATAGTTCTATGTTGTGGCGGATGTGGCAACAATAACACGTTAGGTTTCACGGAAACAGTTTAAAGAGCATATTTAGCGTACGCAAGCGAAAGAGTTTTTGTTTTGTGATATGTTTCGCTAAAATGCGTGGTATGTTTTACTCTAGTAATTGTAGGAGCTCTTAAAAACACGCTAGTTTGGATGAAAACCGACGGAAAATTAAAAAACTCTCGACGGGAGTTTACTTAG
>JAZNYA010000108.1:0-2612 GCA_045594145.1 Candidatus Stercoripulliclostridium sp.
GTCAACACATTTTTTATTAAAATTTTGAAAAATATCTGCAATTATTATGTTTTTTTGCTTTACAAGTCACAATTTAATATATATAATATTAAAGCATTTTACAGGAAACTGTAAATCCTTGTTCTGCATAAAGCAGAGCCATAAGTCCAAAAGGAGGTAAAAAATATGAACAAATACCAAATGTTATTCATCATCGAAAATGGTATTGAAGACGAAGCGAAAGAAGCAGTTATCACTAAGTATACTGACCTTATCGAAAGTCTTGGCGGTTCTGTAAGCATGGTTGATAAGTGGGGTACCCGCAAGTATGCATATCCTATCAACTACAAAACCGAAGGCTACTACGTTCTTGTTCAATTCGAAGCATCTGCTGAAGTTCCCGCTGAACTCGACAGACAAATGAGAATTAACGAAAACGTTGTTCGTCAAATGATAACCAAGCAATTCTAAGAAGGAGTAGTACAATGAACAAAGTTATTTTGATAGGAAATCTTACCAAAGACCCCGAACAATCTTACACCCCTTCTAACATTTGTGTCTGCCGTTTCACCGTTGCTGTTAATCGCTCATATGCCAGCCAAAATGGTGATAAGCAAACCGATTTCTTGCCCGTAGTATGCTGGAGAAACCAAGCTGAAAACTGTGCTAAGCACCTTAAGAAAGGTTCTAAAGTCGGCGTAAGCGGTTCCATCCAAACCCGCACCTACGAAGACCAAAGTGGCGTAAGAAGATACGTTACCGAAATCGTAGCAGACGAAGTACAATTTCTCTCCACCCGCAATGAAAGCGGAGAAGGCGACCTTCCCGAAATTCCCGAAGTTCGTGAAACCAGGAGAGCACCCAGAGTGGAAGATGCACGTCCCGTTGCTAGTGACGACGACCTTCCCTTCTAATTATTAGTATAAGGAGTAATAAATATGGAAAATAAGACTGCTAGACCCGCAAGACCTGCTGGAAAGCGCGCACCCAAAAAGAAAGTTTGCCCCTTCTGCGTTAACAAGGTAGACGAAATCGATTACATCGCACTTGCAAAAGAAATCGAAAAGTCTTCTGAACGTAGCTACAAAGATGGCGAAAAGCGTCCCCGCTACATCGCTGAAAAGGGTAAGATTCTTCCCCGTCGTATGTCCGGCGTATGCGTAAAACACCAACGTGCTCTTGCAACCGCTATTAAGAGAGCTCGTATCATGGCACTTCTTCCCTTCAAAGGCGAATAAGACCATTAAAAAATTTCAAAGAAAAGCAAAGATAGATATCCTAACCGATACCTATCTTTTTTTTATGCCGGTTATCTAAAACAGGATTTTGAGTTAGTGAAAATACTACCTTGAAAAAGCGATGGATATAGGATATAATGATATTTAATAAAAGTTTATTCCGGGTTATGAAAATCCGAAAAGATAGGAGAAGTATATATGGATTATGCTAAATGTTATTATAAAGGCCGTTACGTATATAGTACCAGAGAGTATTTGGATGCAATAAAAGCAAATTATTTTAACGTAGCATATGACCCTAAAAACAGAAAAAAGATGCTGGAAGAAATAGAAAGAATTATGAACTACAATTCCAGCGTGGATATATATGCTCTTGCACATCTTTTGTATGACGAAGGAACGGAGTCTGGTTACGACAGAGCATACAACTGTTTGGATTTGATTGCCAGCTGGGACTATGTTCCAGCCAAATATCTACTGGGACAAATGTACTTCTTGGGTGCACGTGTAGATAAGGACTTGGATAGGTTCTTTGAGTTAACGCAAGAAGCAGCAAAATCCAACTTCATACCCGCTAAAAACGCTTTAGCATATGCCTATTTTAACGGATACGGTTGTAAAGCCGACCATGCAAAAGGTCGCAAGTTACTACAAGAATGCATCGATGATGCCGATTACGGTGTAGCATATTACAACGCAGGCGTCGGTTATATGCAAGGTTCGTTTGGTTATCCCAAGGACGTAAAGAAAGCAATCTCGTATTTCCAAGAAGCATCTTACCAATACTATAAATCGGCATCGTATAATCTTGGATTAATATATCTTAAGGGCGAAGGTTGCCCCAAAAATATTCAAAAAGGGTTGCAAGAATTGGCGGAAGCGGCAAGCCTTGGTCATCTTAACGCACAAAAGAAGCTCGGCGATGCCTATTATTTTGGCAAGATAACCGTCAAAAACCTAGAAAGAGCCTATTCATATTACTTAATGGCTGCGGAAAACGGCGATGCATATTCAATGTATAGCGTTGGATATATGATATTAAAAAAGGAATATCCGTGGGCTGATAGGTATACCGGCATAAGCTGGTTGCAAAAAGCATCATATAAAGGATATGAAGCCGCAACCGAGATGTTAAACAAATTATAAAATATAGTATAGAGCATTGAAACAAAGCCCCGTCTAAGAGCAAAACAATTTGAAACTAGCGAAATAATTTAAATGTAATATGTTTCGCAATAATGTTAAAACAACGAAATACCGAACTGAACAGATAAGTTCAGTTCGGTATTTTAATATATTGAAATATAATCTCCGATTTTTCCTTTCGGTTGTGGCTATTGTCGCATAGAAAAATCCAAAAGTAAACTGCTGCGGAAAAACTTTTGACCTTGTTTT